>NZ_JAGFJM010000008.1 GCF_024102715.1 Nitrosomonas communis | reverse complement strand
GCTGTTTCCAGTTTACTTTTTTTACTGCGCATGAAGAAGAAAGCACCGGCAGCTACCAGTACAAGCGCTCCTATGATGTAAGGAAGATTCGATTTTCCTCCAGTTCCTACCGAGAAAGGAAAACGGGATATATATTCATCTTTCTCTCCTCTGATCGTAACCAACCCGACAAATTTACCAGCTTGCGGGAAATTATGCTCAAAGGTAACCGATCCATTCGAATATACTTTAGGCGGCAAATGGAATATCGTTAGCTCATCAAGATTTTCTTCTGACCCGGTATCGCGGATGATCCTTACTTCAGTGGTCATTGGCCGCAGCTCTTCATTGATATAATCCAGCGCCACCACGGTCCGGCCCACCATGGGGATATCTTCACAAAACTCCTGCTCTTGTGTGCTCTCCGGCTGATAGCCCGTAAAATGCATGGTGTATGGCCCTATTGTAAGCTTACACATATCTTCGGCCAGTGACAGTCCGCCATGCGCATGCAAATTCATTGAGTAAACCATACCTAATGTAATAATCACTATTGATTGATAAATAAACTTCATGAGATTTTTAAACATTATTTTCTCCCCCTGCAGCAATATAAATTTTTTATTATATGATCAATTCAATGACAAAACACTTACTTTGACCTTTTTTAGTGACGTGAAGCCCGCCATTTACGAAACCGTTTCGATTGTGTGAATCGGTATATGATCCATGCCAGTATTAGTATCCCCATTATCGGTGCAATGGAGGCACGAAATAGCTTCGCATAATCAATCATTTCCACACGCAGCTGATATTGATATTTTAATGGTGGAATTCCCTCTGCCGTTACAACGACTGAATATAAACCCTTCTCTAGCTTGCTTATGCTGTTAATGACACCGTCTGGATGGTAATCAGCAGGTAGCCGCATCACGGTTTCTCCATCTGTTTCATTTCCACGAGAAACTTGCACGGTAACCGGCATATTACGTAATGCAGCATCAATTAGATCAATTACTAAGTAGGTATCTCCCGCCAGCGGAATATCCGTACAATAGTGCCCACTTTCGTTATGTTGCGGCTGATATGCACTCAGATGCACCATGTTTTCACCTATTTTGCGCACACATGGGTCTTCCTCTAATGAGACTCTTCCATGGGCAAGCACATTGCCCACATAAAGCATCGCGACAAGAACGAAAGCCGCAATACCCGCCTGTGTTAACCGCTTTACCACGACAAACTCTCCTGTTAATAATTAAAACACTATTTGATCTTATAAAAAAAACCGGCACACCTTTCTGTCTCGCGACAGCGGGTGCACCGGTTGGCTTGCTTCTATTACTTATTAAAGCTTGGTAAAGACCGGGATAACCGCACCAGCAACACTATTGATATGGCGATTTCCTTGCTCATCCCATGACATCAACAACCCACCAAAACGACTTTCCGGGTCACCCAACAGAGCCATCAAACGTTGAATTTCCCATAACGCGTCTTTAGCTTCCATTTTGATTTCTTTGGTTTCACCTGGTTGCACAGGTGTTTCGTCATCAAAATTCAGCCCAATTGCTATCAGCTCCCGCGGATATGCAGGATCTAAGTATTGGCGGCCATATGAGTTGATGAAGCGAATACCAGCAGTCGTGAATTCTCCGAATTTGACTGGGCTGTCACCATTGTTGGTAACTTCCATGGTCACACGCAGTGCACGTCCAGGTACGTCATAGTTAGCATACGTTACGCGGATAGCTACCGGGTTAGGTGCAACCGGCAGTGGATCTACCTTCGATTCACCTGCTTGAATGGGTACCGTGTACGGGTGTTTGTTTTCCGTGTAGCGATAGCTTCCCCATACCAACGCACAGGTCAGAATTGCCATACCGATGGCAAGTTTCTTGTCCATTGGATCCATCAGGATTTCATCACCATAGGCCAGCAATACGCGGCTACGCGGCAAGAACATCGGACGTGCAACAAACAGGCCAATCCAGAAACAGCCTAATGCCATCCAGATGAGGTGCCAGGTGAGTCCATTGGCAAAGTTGAAGGTCTCGGTATCAACGGTTTCTCCCGTCAGCAGTTTGACCGGGTTGGTAAAGTCATCCCAGCTACCCGTGATGTTCATCCATGCGCCAGGCCCTGCGATCGGACCTGCATCCTTGACGTTCAGCATTGCATGCATGTGATGGCGACCTGGAATACGGGCTCTCAGGTTGACTTCAAATTCATAGTCGCGGCCAATTTGCATCGGACCTGAAATAAACCAAGGTTCACCATTGATTTTGGTACTCAGACGAACAAATACCGGGCTTGGGCTTCCCACGTTGAAGAAAGCTCGATCCGGTTTTGCTGCCGCACGCGGCCAGTCTTCAGCCAAGTGAAATTTACCTTTTATCTTGGCATTTTCATTGACTTTAGTGACTTCCGGTGACCATTTGATGTCATACCATTGGACAGTACGCATCCTCAGGAAGGGTTCCTGAGAACGCTCCCCATGTGCTGCTACCGGGGTAACATCGACTACCAGACTTACTGCCAGTGCTGCTGCCGCGTAAGCGACTCCGTACAGCCCCATCACGCTTCGTTTGTATATGTTCTTTATATTCATTATTTGATCCCCTGTGCGAAACCTTCTTCACCAAATGCGGTAACGTCATCTCTTTGCACAATACGGCCTCTCTTACCTTTTACATAGTAGAATGCTGTGCAATAAACTTTACCGAGGTACCACCAAACAACGAACATCAGCATGGATACAAATGCCGCGAAGAATGCTGCAATCACGGTGGTGTGACCACCAAAGGTACGCAGTGAACCTTGCTCAATATTACGCACGTATTCAGGTGTACCTGTACGGACATAGAGGTGTCCCATGTAGTCTGCCATTGAAAGCAATACACCTTCAACTACGACTGGCAAGTGGGTCGGTCCAAAAATTGCCCAGTTGCCTGGATAGAAGAATAAACCAAAGAATCCTCCTCCAACCAGTGCTGTAATCAGCCAGTTACCGGACAGATACAGTGTGAGATCCAACATCAATGCGCCCGGAATCATGATACCTGGTGTCACAAAGTTCATTGGGTAGTGTGACCACCAGTAAAAACCCCAGTAGCGGGTTAGCCATTCTCCAACCAGTAAGCAAACGATACAGAGTGTCGCGCCAAATGGTTGACGGTAGTTAACCCAAAGATAATACATGATTGCTGAACAGTAGGTGATACCTACAATCGGTGTCACTACTGGCCACCATTGACGATCTTTCCAGTCCATCCAGAAATCCCAGTCACCTGCCAGCAACATAAAGTGCATGTGATAGGTTCCAACCAAAAGTATGCACAAAATTGGAAAATAGATCAGATCAATCGACCGCGACATGTGAATTGCTTCCTGCGGCATCTTGGCTGCCTTCAGAATCTCATTCGTTTTGAATATGCCCGTCATGTAACCTTCACTTTTTGACAGCAGCGGTACAAACAGAAACAAAACAGGTATAAATAATAATACCCATACTATGCTTTCACTCATAACTCCCTCCCTTTGAAGCTTGTAATATTAAATTTGACATGACGATTCCTTTATTTTTTCAGGTTAATTACTATCGACTAGTTTGCATATCCCCATCATAGTCGACTCGCTCAATTTCACCCCTACTTCTAGTCTCCCAGAAGCAGGAATGAAAATCGTCAATTTATAACCTCAAATTAAGGAATAATTCTGTTGTTAAGAATTTCCTTACTTTGGTTATTCCAGGCTACGTCCACTAAATTGGAATAGCGGGTGATGACCTGTGCAGCAATACCACCTGCGAACAATCCGGACCAACCCAGAATCACAAAGCCCCAGTGTAGTGGCGCGCTGAAGAGTTCTTCCATGAACCAGAAAGCATGGCCCCATTCGTTCAAACCTACGTTTGGCAGAATCATGAGCGGGCCTGCAATTGCCAGTACCAGCGGGAAGGAAATACCTCTGCTGTACAGCGGCAAGCGGGTCATTGCGTACAGGTATGCAGCAACGCCACATACGATGTACATCGGGAAGGAACCATAGAACACCACAACATGGCTAGGTGTAAAACTGGTATCACGAATAATTACTTGGTGCCATGATGCGTCTTGCTCGGTGAAGAAGCTACCACCCCAGTATACGCCAAAAAGGTATACGCCAAGCCACATCAGCCAGTAAAAATAGCGTTTGATTTCCAGTTTCGGATCCAGATTGTCCAGTTGCTCTTTGGTGTCACGCGTTTTCCATATCCAGCCCCACGTAACCAATGCAAATAGCGGCATAACTGTCATGTGTACACGCCACAATCCCATCCAAACTCGATCAAATTCAGGTTCCATCGAGTCCATACCATGGGAGTAAGCAAATGTCCGTTGGTACCAGATCCAGAAGATCGCTACCGCCAGCATCGTCGCCATGCCAAATTTATACCATTTCGAGTCATACCACACCGACATGTCATAGCCTCTTTCCGAGCTCGACGATGCAGCACTCGTTCCCATTGTAGTTGCCATTTTAAACTTCCTCCTGTCTTTACACTTTAGTTAGAAAAAGTAATAGCGTTGCTTCCAACTCTATTACTTGCCATCACTTCAATCCATAAAAACCTTACGGCTCTCATGGTCTCTGTCTAGCATTCGACTAAACTACTCCTTTTTTTGTTCCAGCTGAAAACTTCAACTCCCTTTGCTGGCTACACTCTACAGGCTAGTCACCTTAATCACTTTAGTCAAGTGGTTTT
>NZ_JAGFJM010000003.1 GCF_024102715.1 Nitrosomonas communis | reverse complement strand
TTTTAATCACCATTTCGACCAGAAAACACTTGAATATTTTAACATTTCTGGTCGGCATGATCATCGCAATGAATAGAATCTATTCATAATATCAATAGCTTGTCGATATTTCAGGGCTGACTACTTATATTGATATTGATTCATAGCTTTCACGATTTCCACAGCGATATTCCAATATGCTTTGCCTTGGAAATACACCAAACTGATGTGAGCGATGTCGCGCGTTCGACACGAATACGCTCCAGCAGTATATTTGTGGATTCATCGTTGGGATCTTGTACCACCAGTTGTCTGCAGGCAATTCGCATTCACTGCTTGGAGTAAAAGTGCGGCTGTAGCGTTTGGCCTGCTGCAATGCGCCGGAAACATCGACATGTTTACGCTTGGCTTCTACGATGGCAACGGGTGTCAGGCTGATGAACAGCACGTAATCAGCCGGGCCGCTTTCCGTGGGCCATTCGGCAATGGCGCGATTGCGGTTTTTCTCAGGACGAGCACCCTGATTGAATTTGAGCGCATCCGAATCCACTTCCCAACCGGCCTGGCGCAGCTGCTGGTCGATCAGCTTGCGCGTCTCAGCCTCATCCAATTGCACTGCATCAACCGCCTTGTTAGCGGCAGTGACTATCTTTACCAGGACATCTTTGGGCTGCGTCATGGTAACGCGCTGTAATTCGATCATGCTTTGTGCAAGCACGAGTTTAGCCTGCTCGGTCTCAGCCGCCATATTTTCCCAAAAGGCTTGTTCATCCTTGGCCTCGCGCAGACTGGCTTCGGTCATGCTCAGTTTTTCGATTACCTGAGCGTGCGTTGCCTGATAATCAGCAAGCGTTTTTTTCAGGCATTCCAGTTCAACTCGTAACCCGGCGCTTTCATTATGTGGCGCTGGCGGTGGAATAAAGGGGCTCACTTTATAGCTTGCATCCTTGCACGTACGATGGAACCATAATCCCATTTCCCTGACGAGCTTGAGCGCGGACAGTGCAGTGCGATGATCGCCGGATAGTGCATGGTTGGCTGCATTACCCGTACGCCGCACCTGGTTGAACATCTGGAAAACTTCACGCGGCATGACGCTGCTATCCTGCAATCGCCGCAGCAGGTCATATTGCGTTTCTTCTGGGGAAATATAGAGGCCGGCCCGAGCAGCGAGCAATTGCGCCAGAGATTCTGCCAACTGGCGCAGCTTGAGAAGGCAAGTATTGGGATCCTCTGCGAAATATTTTTCAGCAAGCATGCCAAGACGAAGTAATTGCTCGTCGTGCTGACTCAATACTGAAAAGTTTGATATGGCCATTTATTCTTATTTTTGAATTGACTAACGTGCGCATTGCTTACAATCGATAGAATCTACCCTTCACACTTCAAAATTCGGTTTTTTTATCCCGCATCCAGCTTTCTCCAACGGCGGGAAGGTATTGATGCCAAATTCTGCAGTGCGAGAAGGATAAAGTTCAGGCGGGTTGCATCGCTACAATAGTAGATTGCGCTATCATAACCTTACCGCTCGCAGTGAGCCTGTCGAACTGCTCGCAACTGACATTGGCCTGCAACAAGCTCAGGCTGAACGGTGTTTTTATAAATGTTATGCTGGAACGGGTTTACTACACAACAAAACCCAGCGGATCAAAAACGATGCCGCTTTCCTTTAATTCAGCCAGCGCTATATTCGTTTGATTGATCGGGTGTTCTGCCGCGAGCACGCCCAATTCGCCCACGGATGTGCCTGAATTCAGCAGGTCAATGTATGGTTGTGCCTGTTCTGCTGTTGGCGGTGAACCCATGAGATTGCTCCAGAGTAACGAGGTCACTTGCGCGGGAGTATTTGCTCCGGCGGCGGCGATAGCGAAGGCAGCAAGATCCTCATGGCTGGTACCTTTATCCAGCGCGGAAAGACCAATTGCGACATAACTGGCATTAGTAACACTTTCTGCACCAAAAACTGCGCCAATCAATTTCGCCACCATGCCAGCCGCCCCCTCCACATCGAGCGCAAAAGCCATATCAGTGAAAACGATCCGCTCGATAGCTTGAAGCGTATCGGTTCCTTGATTATTCGGATCTGCCCGGTGATCTATCACGATCAACTCACCGGCTGGCGAGACCTGGTGGGTAAAGTTGGAGCGGGCGCCACTGTACAGCACATAATCGATTCCTCCGCCGCCATGAATAATGTCATTCCCCCCACCGCCTTTGAATATCTGAAGATGCTGCTCACCCGATACCTCGCCTGCCATGTTGTCAGCGCCACCGCCGCCGAGCAGCACCTCAATGTTCTGGCCTTCTTTTGCATTCAAATTGTCATTGCCATTGGTGCCAGGAACAATATTCATGTCCCGGAACAACGTATTTGCATCTAATTGAGAAGTTATAAATTCAATGCTTCTTCGGTAGCTGATGCCCGAGTCATCCAGCGGAACAAACAAGGCGTGTTCTGATAGCTCATCTAATCCGCCATCGTCCACCCGTACATTGATAATCGCGCCGCTTACTTCATATCCCCGCGCATCTCCTGCGATTACCGCCTCATCGTCATTATGACGAATATTGGCAAAGCGTTCTTCCGGCAATGCCTGGAAGCGATTGGTGCCAGGCGAGCCAAAAGTTACCCCGATATACCTGGCATCGGTGCCACCATAGTCCTGCATGAAGAATTGCGCGGCGGCCCCCCCCAGGCTATGGCCCGTCACGAGCACCTGCTCAATACCTTGACTATTAACATAGTTGACGATCGATTGCAGAAAACTGACTTCGTTATCGTTGCGGGGCTCGTTTAATAGATCATAGTATCCCTTGATGCTGAAAACATTATGGTTCCAGTCCTTCCTGCCATTTCCTGTAGTAATATCGTTAGAGCCCTCGAATGATATGCCTAACGTGCGTTTGCCATTCAATAAGGTTAAGCCAACAGTGGCTGAAGCATTATCGTTGTCATATCGCAATAAACTCCCGCCTATCGTGCTGAATCCTGGCTCATTTACTGCAAAACCCAAAGCAGTGACTTCTAAAGGCGTCCAGCCCTGAATGCGTCCATTCACTGCATCAATGACCGGCTGATCATCAAGATGGTTATCGGAATAAGCTCGTGCGGAGAGATTAAGCGCAGCAAGCATCATGTTGTCGGAAGTTGTTTTAAGTTCTGGAATGGAATTGGCGCTTCCTGTTGTCGTTGCCATCTTTTATCCTCCTTTATATGGAATCTCGCTAACGGTTACTTAGGAGCACATAACGATCCTATAACAAGCCGTTAAATTTGAAGTTTAGAATGCATGGCCTGGATAGGTAAAGTCATTACGCAAGAATCACTCCACTCAAGCACAAAGTAACAACAATGAGATTATTGAATTCATAGAGCAAGATCCCATCACTTGTGCCGCCCTTGCTCCAAACAAATGCTCAGCTCTCAAGCAGCGCAAGCAGGATCGCTGCTCTTGCACTCGATTAGATGCAACACAAATATCATTCGTGCCCATCCCTGACAAATGTGTGTTTTCCTGCTCCTGCAGAGGTCGGCCACGTTTGCCATAACCGGCAGCACATTTATTCGTGGGAATTCCCCAGGAACAGTCCCTTCCGTCCCCTTTTATCTTTTTATGCAGTCAGCAGATCCGGGTAGTAGTCAGTCATGGTTCGATCCACATACTCAATCAGATTGTTTTTTGCGAGGGCATATTCCTTGAGCGGTGATTCGATAGGGCATCTCAGCGTATTGACCAGGATGCCGAAAGCGCTGGCGTCCAATGTCGTAGGCTGATTTCCCAGGAAATATTTTTTATTGCCAAGAAAAACGGAGAGTGCATCAAGGTCGCGCATACCAAGCGCAAACACTTCTTCAGCACTGTGCCGACCGATACCATGCCCATGAATTTGTTGTTGAATCTTGCGCCGATAATAAGCAGCGGCGATATTGCGGATGATTGGCGTCATCCTTCCAAAAATGGCTTCCTTGTTCACCTGCCAGTTAGCATCAGTATACTGCCAGCGAGAATACATCGTGGTCCAGAAGAGATGTTCTTCCAGCAAGCGCTGCATCGCCAGGGAATGCGCAAGCTCTACGGCATTTAATTCTTGATCCAGATCCTTATATTTTGTTTTCAAGTGCAAAATAATAAAACCTGAATCTCCTAAAATTTTACCGTCATCTTCGATGTACGGTAACTTACCTTTGGGTGCGCTGAGTGGAAACGCTGGCTTGATTTCATATTCAATCCCTGCCATGCGCAAGTAGGTTTCCATTTTGCAGCAGAAGTGACTTAAATTAGGAATTCCCCAAGTACGTTCGAATTGATAAAGTTTCAACATGATCTGAAATGGCTCCCATAAAAAGGAAAATCACAAATGTTTTATTAGTAACTTGCAAATTGCAAGTTACTATACTATTGCACCTTAAGTGGTGCAATTACTTTTATTTTTTAGGTAAGCGATGAAAAAAGAGCAAAAAGCAGCCGACAATCCGGCCGCATTTGAACGATCGAGTTGTCCAATCACCAATGTACTGGATCTCTTCGGTGATAAATGGACACTGTTGGTTATCCGCGATTTGGTACTTGGAAAAAGGCGTTATCAGGAATTGATCGTTTCTCCCGAAAAAATTGCCTCGAATATTCTGGCGGATCGGTTAAAAAAGCTGGAAGATGCGGGCATCATTACTCGGCAAGCTTATCAGCAAAAACCCGCCCGTTATGAATACAGGCTTACTCAAAAGGGCGAAGAGCTGCAGCCCATACTGGAAGCCATCATCACGTGGGGACTGAAGTATTATCCCGGCACTACCATATTTCCGCGCATCGAGCGGTATTAGGATTTTCTGGATTGAGTACCTACCAGGGACCGCGCATTGGCCGGTCTGGGCAAGGGAAAATACCAACTTTCTCTACTTTTTTGACGCCAGTTTTTTCATTTTGCAGACTTGGCTTGCTGAATCAGTCGAATTCAAGAGATGCGTCGCAGTTGCTGTCATTTGGCTGCTGCTGGCTTTGGGAAGCCTCTTGAGCTGTAGAAACGGCGGTGCAGGTCATGCACCTGCTCCGCAAGTCCGGGAACCGGGCCTTCCACCATGAGGTCAGGGACGATCTCATGGATCGGTAGCGGTCGTACGGGAGATGGAGGGACTCCCAACTCGGCAAGCCAGGCTGCCAGTTGCCTGGAAGAACTTACATACACGATACGGCCCAATCCGGTCCAGCCGTGCGCAGCAGCGCACATCGGACAATGCTCACCTGAGGTAAAGACAGTCGCTTTGGCTCGTTCCTCAGGGCTCATGTTGGCCGCAGCCCAGAGTGCAATCTTCAACTCCGGATGGCGAGTTCGATCGCCGGAGGTTACCACATGATTGCGATCCTCGACGAGAACAGTGCCGTTCGCTGAAACGAGCACAGAACCAAACGGTTCATCACCCGCGTTTAGGGCTTCAGTCGCTAATTCCACGCAGCGGCGCAAATGCCGCAACTCGACATCGTTCAACATAATGGTCTCCAAATATTGACTTTCACTCTCGCTTAAGTCCTTAGTCATGGTATTGCGTTTCGATTCGTATTCCGGCGTACTGCCATAGCTACGGCCAAGCGCGAACAGCGAGACTGAAGCTGCAGCACTGGCAATGAACTGCCGGCGGGTCTGTTTTACCATAGCTTTCAACCTAGCGATGCTGTAAAAATACTACATTGCGAATATGGCGTTTTATTGTGAGAGTGATTTTTTGAAAATACTTTCATCGCAATATCTCCTTTTTGGAAATTCATTCTTCCAAATACAATCCATTGTAAATTTTCGCTTGACTATATCAATGGGGCAACCACTCAGGCTGTTTCATTCATACCTTCCTCTTATGCAGACTTTATCTGTCTAGCAGTCAATTCAAACTACCGTTCGGTTTGATTGTACAAGAAATGCACCGTAACACCTTTCTGGCCTACTGGCTCATACACCTAAGATCCTGAGGGATCCTCGCAAATAAGTACAAAAAAGCCAGCAAAAAAAACTGATCCTTTTATTTAATCTGCTATGTATTGTACATGTAATTCTCTAATTGACGACAAAATAAATCGTTTAAAAACAATAAATTATACATTGCGCGCAAATACACATCGCTCATTAGCGACACAATAAATCTTTTAAAAACATAGTGTTATGCGATATATACAGTTCATGTATAAGAATGAATTGATTATTGATGATATTTTTCCACACCCTTCTTTTAACAAAACAATTCAATACATTGATTAATAATGGAAATATATTTTGGCATGAATGTTGCTATGTATTATTAAAAGAAACTCTTACACACATTAAAGGAGGTCAAGATCAATTCAGACGACAGCAATTCTTAATATTAACGATAGCAATTCTTAATATTAACTAGCAGTAAAGATTATTGAATTAGCATTAGTTTGTAATAACAGGAGAACAAAATGAGTACAACCGAAGACACTATTAAACGTGAGGCTATCGATAATTTAGCTGGAAGTGACGATCAACAACAACCCACGGCGGATTCAGACGTGAGTACGACCGAGGACAATACCAAACCTGAGGTCGTCGATAATTTAGCTGGAAGTGACGATCAGCAACCCACCACAAATTCGGACGTGAGTGCGACCGAGGACAATACCAAACCTGATGCCATCGATAATTTAGCTGGAAGTGATGATCAGCAACAACTTACGACGACTTCGGATCTTGGCAGCCCTAATGATGGCAATTCAAATAATGATGGCCAGAAACATGTCGACGTACGTCCAGGTGAAGATTGCCGTGGTGAAGACGGTGCAGAAGACAATTTTGTTTTCCATGATCTAGGACACTGGAAAATTGACGGCTTTAATGCGCAGGAAGGAGATGTGCTGGATTTCACTGCGTTTGGTTTATCACGAGATCAACTGGCAAGCCAAATTACCAAAATCCATGTTGAGGCTGATAACTTCATCGTCAACTTCGGTGATGATGTATCCATCACACTGGCAGGAGTAAAACCTGATCAGATTGACTGGGATGATATCAATATGCCGGGAGATGATCGTGGCGATGACGGCAAAGGTGGACATGATCATGGCGGTAAAGACGATCATGGCGGTAAAGGCGGACATGATCATGGTGGTAAAGATGATCATGGCGGCATGAGAGGCGATGATCGCAATAATGGTGGTAAAGACGATCACGGCGGTAAAGACGACCGGAATGATGATCGCAAAGATGACTCATCCGGCGGCATGAGAGGCGATGACCGCAACAATGGCGGTAAAGATGATCATGGCGGCAAAGACGACCGGAATGATGATCAAAAAGACGATTCATCCGGCGGCGGCATGAGAGGCGATGATCGCAATAATGGCGGTAAAGACGATCATGGTGGTAGAGATGATCATGGCGACAAAGGTGGACGTCACCATAAACATGTCGACGCACGCCCAGGTGAAGATTGCCGTGGTGAAGATGGCGCAGATAATTTTGTTTTCCATGACCTGGGCCACTGGAAAATTGATGGCTTTAATGGACAGGAAGGCGATATGCTCGACTTCACTGAGTACGGTTTATCACGTGATCAAATAGCTAGTCATATTACCAAAGTCCACATTGAGGCTGATAACTTCATCGTCAACTTTGGCGATGACGTCTCGATTACGCTGGTAGGTCAGCCACCCGCTTGGGAAAACGTCACTACTGTGGAAGGTTAATAGCATAGCAGTGGAGGGAAATCATTCCTCCTCTTAGGAAATTTGGGGTCAGCATCAGAGGAATCCTCAGACGCTGACCCCGATGAATCCCCGTGAATTTAGCCTCTCTCCAATGAGTTTAAACAACGTGTTTGACTTATGGAAACATAGGATAGATCGTTCGGTGAAATTTCTTGCTTTTTTTCGGTTTGATTTGTTGTCGCAGCTGTGTTTGTTTATTGGCCTGATGCAGTCGATTTGCTTGAGAGTTGTCCTGAGTGCTGTCGGTGACGGCGGCAACCTTAGAAGAACTGGCTTCATTAGCCGCGACATTTGTTGGATTTGCCAATACATGTCCTGAAGCACTAAAAGCAAGAAGAGTGCTCATAAGCATGATTTTTTTATTGAGTGGATTCATTTTATTTCTCCTTAGAAATATTCAACCATTCCTCGTCTCACCAGAATGTTTTACTTAACCCTCTATCTGATTAGTGATCGTATATGGCATTGCATCCTATAAAAATAAGCGCAGGCCTTAATTTCTTATAAGGAAAATCTTTAATTTAGCTAATCTCATGCAGCCTCCTTCCTTTAAGCAAAAACAATTCCAATATAGTTAACAAGATGGTCGTAGTGATACCTCATCCCACTACACTCTCTATTTGACAGAAAAACAGGAAATAATTAAATACGTATAAACACGTAGGTAACTTAAAATCAGATCAGTCTTGGTTACGGCTGAGCAATGGTGAGCGGGCACGCTCAAAATATAGCGAACAGTGTGCAAGGCGCGAGCCCCCTATCTCCTCTAGCATTCAGAATTTCCAAACAGCCTCTAAGCATTTTCTTTAGATCAAATTAAAGTTTTTGCTTATTTTCATTTTGATCAAGGAAGCGTACTTTTAATCCAGCCAGATTAAATTGGAAGACAGTAACAGACTCCTCTCGTGATGAAATCCCTTTCCAAAATCGCCTCATCATAAGAAATTCAGGTTCTTTTTACTGTTTTTCTTATGTCGAACTTACGTTACTGAAGCATCAAAGCTTAAGTTATGTGGTTGCAGACTATCGTGGCTAACGCGTGGAAAACTCAATATTTCAAATAACGAAGTTAAAAATAAGGGGTGGATATGATTTTATCAGCGAGATTTACACAATGTTTTATGCATAGTTGCATGTTCTTTGCTTTGGCACTATGGTTATCTAATACGGTACATGCCCAGAGTACCATTGCGCCCAAAAGTCTTGCTTTCTATTACGGCATGCCGAGTTTAGTCAATGGTGCAAATGGCAATATCAGTGTTGCTGTAGATGTTTTCAACGACTATGATGTGGTCGTTTTAGGAAGTTCGCTTGAATTCCCGCAATACACCGGGGCAATTAGTCAAATACCGTATTACGGATGCGATCAAAACAGTCATTTCGATCACGACTTCACGCAGCAAATTATTCAACGACTGCAGCCACCCCTGGGCAAGACGCAGGTATTTGGCTATGTATCTATTGGCGGTGAAAATACTGCCCGGCAGTGTAACGGCATTCCTGTACCCCTTACCGTTGATGAAATGAAAGCGCGTATTGACGCATGGTCTAATATGGGTGTCGCCGGTATCTTTCTGGACGAAGCAGAATATGGTTTTGGCAGTTCTCGAATAGTGCAGAACGAAATCGTGGACTATGTTCATAGTAAATCCTTGAAGGCATTTATTAACGGTTATAACCCCGATGATGTGTTTGGGACAGCGGTTGTCAATGAAGTACTTTATACGACAGGCTATTATGCAAACACCCTGTCATCAGTTCCAATGAATCCACAAGGTGCGGCGGCGCGTCTGGGTGCTATGGATATCTACTTATTAGAACATTTCCAAGTTATCAATGGCACTTTCGTGGATCCGCAAATCTGGACAGACAGATCTGACAAGGCATATGCCTATAAGCAGAAATACGGCACTCAAATTGCCACCATCACGACTCAGGCAGATGTTAGTCCAAATAAAGCGGATTGCACTCTCTTGTTCGAAGAAAATAAATTCGATTATGCATGGTGGTCGACATTGCTATATGGTTTTGATTTCATGGCCTGGGGCGAGCCTAGCGGTTTTTCAGCATGGGGAACCTGCTCAAACGCATTGCCTTTTCATGTGCGACCCAATGTGGGAGATATTGGAGAGTTTATTTCTTCTGTGATTCATCCTTCGTCTGACGCGCAACCTATTCATTACCGTGACACCACTACAGGGATCATTGAAATCGATACCAGCACCCATACCGGCAGATTCAGACTTATCTCACCGCCCAACCAGGTGCCCGTAGCCAATGACGATAACGTGACTACCTTTGAAGGCAGACCGGTTATTATTAGTGCTTTGGAATTACTAAAGAACGATTTTGACCCGGATAATGACACGATTAATATTGCCACCGTCGATACTACAAGCTCCCGGGGCGGTACTATTATTGACAATGGCGACAAGACTTTTACCTACACACCTGCTGCTAATATATTAGGTACCGATAGTTTCAACTATACAATTGTTGATGACCAAAATGCGGGCGCCAAAGCTGTGGTCTATATCAACATTACCCTCCCTGTGCTGACGCCGGCAACTTATTTTCCTGGAGCTGTTACGATCAACACGGGTGAATACCAGTGGGGGACTCTTAAGAGTTTCAAAAAGGCTGATCGCGATACTTATGATATTAAGTCTCACCGAGTTGCCGATGGCAGAAGCACTGATTGGTATGCGACCACAACAATACCTGATTGGCCCGCAAGCATGTCAGAGTTGTCACTAACTTATAAGGGTCAATATTCTAGAAAAAACGTTATGCAAAGCTTGTATTTGTATAACTATAAGACCGACAATTGGGATCTGCTGGATAAGCGCGCGGTTGGAAATACAGACGATGTCACTGTATCGGCCGTGATTAATCTGAGTCCAGATAAATATGTGTCACCCAAGGGTGAAATGAAAGTGCGCGTGCGAGGCCTTCACACTAATCGTAATTTTGAGTGTTGGGCAAATGCTCTCAGTTGGACAGTGCGTTAACCGCTAATACTAAGCTGGCTATATATTTGACCGTCTCAACGAGTGATCAAGCACACATAACGCCAGGGGTCACACACAACAAATGGGGTTTTCTTAGCCTTTGCTCTGACCCTTTGTGTGCGGCCCCTTTCCCTTTGTGAAATACTGGATAACTATCTGAACTTTTCTAGAAAACATCAATCTTATAGCAGTCTTTTGGATTCAAGTTGTTAAATGTGATGCCTCTGGTTGATCTTTTTCCTTGATATTCGATGGCTATAATACGGATCACCGTAAACGTAAATTTATCATTAAGGAAATAGAAATAGCATGGCAACAGGCATTGTGAAATGGTTTAACGACTCTAAAGGTTTTGGCTTTATTACTCCAGACAATGGTGGAGAAGATTTATTGGCACACTTCTCTGCATTCAATATAAAAGGTTTAAAATCGTTACGAGAGGTTCAACGCGTTACCTTCGAAGTGACGACCGGCCCTAAAGGTAAACAGGCATCAAATATTGCGCCTCAATAGGTTGAAGCACAAATAAAACCACAAACCCCGGATTAACCCCCCGGGGTTTTTTTGTGG
>NZ_JAGFJM010000140.1 GCF_024102715.1 Nitrosomonas communis | reverse complement strand
ACGCGCCGCCTGCCTTGAGAGTGGCAAGCAGCCCCACGATCATGTCGATCGAGCGCTCCAGCGCGATCCCCACCCGGCTTTCGGATTGAATGCCCAATGCGATCAGCCGGTGCGCCAGCCGGTTTGCGCGCCGGTTCAATTGCGCATAGCTGAGTTCCGTGTCGCCAAAAATTAAGGCCGTTGCGTTCGGTCGCAGCATCGCCTGTTGTTCGATTAGGCGATGTACCGGCTCTACCGAAGTATAACGTTGCTCATTGACGCCCCAGGCCTTGAGCTGGTCCCATTCTTTTTCGTTCATGAAAGCTACATCACCCAGGCACTGCCCGGGCCGATCTACCAGTTGCGCCAATTGCTCCAGCAAACGCAGATAATGTTCACTCATGCGCACGATGGTCTGTGGCTCGAACAGTTCGGCTGCATAGGTAAAACGTGCTTCCACCCGGCCGTCTGGCCGCTCCACGGTATCCAGTGTCAGCTCGAACTGCGCGCCTTGTTCGCCGAGTTCGTATTCCTCCACTGTCAATCCCGGCAGTTGCACCAATGTGTGATCATCTTCACGCAAATGATTGAACATCACCTGGAACAATGGATTCAGGTTCAGGTTGCGCTCCGGCTGGAGCGCTTCGACCAGTTGCTCAAAGGGCAGATCTTGATAAGTTTGCGCCCCCAGGGCGGCATCCCGGGTTTGCGCGAGTAGCCGCTCCAGCGGCATGCGCCCGTCGACCCGGTTACACAATACTTGCGTATTGACGAAGAATCCCACCAGGTTTTCGATTTCCACGCGCTGGCGGTTGGCGATTGGCACACCCACCCGTATCTCGCTTTGCCCGGTGTAACGGTATAACAACGCCTGAAAACCTGTCAGCAGCCCCATGAACAGCGTAACGCCATGTGCCTGCATCTGCCGCTGCATGCGCACCATCAGCGTCGATGGCAGGATAAAGTCGTGATGAGCCGCACGGTAACTGCCTGTGGATGAGCGAGGATGATCGGTCGGCAATTGCAATACAGGGTGAGTTTCACCCAGCTGGCTACGCCAGTAGGCCAGTTGTCGCTCTTTCTCGCCTGCTTCCAGAAAGGAGCGCTGCCAGATCGCATAATCCACATATTGAATCGAAAGCGGTGGCAAAGCTATCTGCTGCCCTTCACTAAGCGCACGGTAACAGGCGGCGAATTCGTCGATGATAATGCGGTTGGACCAGGCATCCGAGATAATGTGGTGCATTACCACCACCAGATGATGTTCTTCCGGTTCGACCTGCAGCAGAACTACGCGCAATAAGGGTCCTTGGGTGAGATCGAAGGGCGTGGTATGAATGCGGATCGCTTCTTCCCGCACACGGGCTGCGCGCTGTGCTGCCGGCACAGTACGCAAATCGATCACGGTCAGTTTAAATCGCCCTGCCGCTTCGATGATTTGCTCGGGCAGACCTTGTACATTGGCACGGAACACCGTGCGCAGTGCTTCATGCCGCGCCACCAGTATCTGAAAGCTCTCTTCCAGCGCCGCCCGGTTCAGCCTACCCCGTAACCACAAAGCACCGCCTAAGTGATAGGCCGTGCTCTGGGGATCCAGTTGCCATAAGAACCAGTGACGCTGCTGCGCGTAAGAGAGAATATGACGCTTCTCAACCGGCTGTTGAACGATGGGCAGAAGCGAGAAATCGATGCCTCGCTCCTTCAGTGCACTGAGAAATACCTTTTGTTTCTCGGGGGAAAGTGTGGCAAACCGTTCGGCAATATCCTGTTTGTTCAATTCTGATTAATTCTCCAATAAATCGAGTAATTCAGCCATTTCCGATAACTCACTCTGTTCCCTGATTTGCCTGGAAACTGACATGTATTCTTCCTGGATCACTATCGCGATGGCTTTCAATACAGGCTGTTCAAAAAATAGCCGCAGGGGGACGGAAATGGATTGGCTAAGCTGCAATTTTTGTTGAACTTGCAAAACGGCAAGAGAATGTCCGCCCAATTCGAAGAAATTGTCGTTGCGCCCCACCCGGCCCATACCCAGCACTTCTGCCCAGATATTGGCGAGGACTTGCTCCACTTCCCCTTCGGGCGCGGCATAGTCGCCTTCGCTGACAAATTCCGGTTCCGGTAAACGGCCACGGTCCACTTTGCCGTTCGCATTCAGGGGCAGGCTGTCCAGCACCACGGTCGCCGCGGGCAGCATGTAATCGGGCAAGCTCTGCGCGAGCGCTTCCCGCAATGCAGCGGGTGTCACCACATGATCCGCGTGCAGCGAGACATACGCCACCAGTCTGATGCCGTTCGTCCCTTCCCTGGCGACCACCACCGCTTCCCGCACGGCCGGCTGCTGCAGCAGTTGCGTTTCGATTTCGCCCAGTTCGATGCGGAAACCCCGGATCTTGACCTGGTGATCCACCCGTCCGAGATATTCGATCTGCCCATCCTCCCGCCATCTGGCCAGGTCACCAGTACGGTAGAGCCGCCCGCCCTGACTGTCGAATGGATCGGCGATAAAGCGCTGCGCAGTCAGTCCAGGCCGGTTCAGGTAGCCGCGTGCGAGCAGTTCGCCACCGATATACAGTTCGCCCGCGATGCTGGGCGCCACCGGCATCAGATTGGCGTCAAGCAGATAAATATGGCGGGCAGGCAGCGGCTTGCCGATGGTGACGACCGGTTCCTGCTGATCGCCTTGCGCTGCTTCGCCACAATCGGCTACCGTTGCGGTTACGATCGCTTCGGTCGGCCCATAGGTGTTCAGCAAAGCCACTCCCGATAGGCCTGCCTGCCGCCAGGCCTTGATGCCTTCGGGTGACATGGCTTCGCCCCCGGCGTGCATTTGGCGTAACGCACCGTAGTCACGCGGCCCCTGCCGGGCAAAATCCTGTACCAGCAAGAACCAATAGGCGGTGGTCAGATCGGCCACGGTGATCTGTTTGGCGATCAGTTCCTGGTAGAACGTCTCGCTGTCCCATAGCGCCGGACCGCGCAAGACGATTGCGGCGCCCACGCATAAAGGCGGGAAAAGCTGCTCGATAAAGCCATCGAAATTGATGGTGGAAAATTGCAACATGCGATCGGCGCTGCCCAGTTTGAAGAATTCAACGGCGATCAATGCATGTTCCACCAAGGCATGATGCGCCACCGCCACCCCTTTGGGTTGACCGGTGGAGCCGGAGGTATAGATGATATAGGCGAGATGCTCGCCGTGTACCGCAACCACCGGATTGTCCTCGGGCCAGTCGCTCACATCCAGCGTGTCCAGCAGCAGCACGTTGCCATGGGCAGGACGTGGAATATGCGATTCGATTGCCTGCTGCGTCAGCAGCAATTCGATGCCGCTGTCCGTCACCATGTGCTGCAACCGTTCACGTGGATAATCCGGGTCGAGCGGCACATAGGCACCGCCCGCCTTGAGAATGGCGAGCAGTCCTACGATCATGTCGAGCGAGCGCTCTACCGCTATCCCTACCCGGCTTTCAGGCTTGATCCCTAATGTGATCAGCCGGTGCGCCAACTGGTTCGCGCGCCGGTTCAGTTCTGCATAGCTCAGTTCCGTGTTGCCAAAAATCAGTGCTGTCGCCTCCGGGCGCAGCATCGCCTGCTGTTCGATCAGACGGTGCACCGGTTCCACCGAGGCATAGCGTTGTTCGTTGACGCCCCAGACCTTGAGCTGAGCCTGCTCTGTTTCACTCAGGAGAGTAATGTCACCCAAGCAACGTGCAGGCTGATCTGCCAGTTGCGCCAATTGTTCTAGCAAACGAAGATAATGCTCGCCCATGCGCACGATGGTCTGCGGCTCGAACAACTCGGCTGCATAGGTGAAACGTGCTTCGACCCAGCCATCTGGCCGTTCCACGGTATCCAACGACAGCTCGAACTGCGCGCCTTGTTCGCCAAACGCGTATTCCTCCACTGTCAAGCCCGGCAGTTGCCCCAGTGCACGATAGTCTTCGCGCAGATGATTGAACATCACCTGGAATAATGGATTCAGATTCAGATTGCGCTCCGGCTGGAGCGCTTCGACCAGCTGCTCAAATGGCAGATCCTGATAAGCTTGCGCACCCAAAGCGGTATCCCGGGTTTGCTCGAGCAGCCGCTCCAGCGGCATGCGTCCGTCGATCCGGTTACACAATACTTGCGTATTCACCAGACAACCAACCAGATTTTCAGTTTCTACCCGATGACGGTTGGCGACCGGCACGCCTACCCGAATGTCGCTTTGGCCGGTATAGCGGTACAACAATGCTTGGATGCCCGCCAATAACCCCTTGAACAGCGTCATACCCCGCGTTTGCATCTGCCGTTGCAGATGCTCAATTAACGAGGATGGCAGAATAAAGTCATAGTAAGCGGCACGATAGTTGCTCGTCGATGGACGGGGATGATCGGTCGGCAATTGCAATACAGGGTGGGTTTCACCCAACTGGCTACGCCAGTAGGCCAGTTGCCGTTCTTTCTCGCCTGCCTCCAGAAAGGAGCGCTGCCAGTTCGCATAATCCGCATATTGAATCGAAAGTGGCGGCAGTGCTATCGGCTGCCCTTCGCTAAGCGCACGGTAACAGGCAGCGAATTCGTCAATGATGATGCGGTTGGACCAGGCATCCGAGATGATGTGGTGCATCACCACTACTAGATAATGCTCTTCCGGCGCCACCCGGAGCAGGGCCACACGTAATAATGGACCTTGAGTGAGATCGAATGGCGTAGCGTGGATACGGTTTACTTCCTCCTGTACACGGGTTGCACGCTGTGCTTCCGGCACATCGCTCAGATCGGTCACCGTCAGTCTGAATCGCCCTGCCGGTTCGATAATCTGCTCGGACAGACCTTGCGCATTGGCGCGGAACACAGTGCGCAACGATTCATGCCGTGCCACCAGCATCTGAAAACTCTCTTCCAGCGCTTGTTCATTTAGTTTACCTATCAGCCGCAAGGTACCGCCTAAATGGTAAGCGGTACTGTGCGGATCCAGTTGCCATAAAAACCAGTGCCGCTGCTGCGCATAGGACAAATAGGTGCGCTCATTCGCTGTCCGGCGTGGAATAACGGAAGTCTGCTGCAGCGGATTGCTAGCGGCCTGCAGCCGTTGCGCAAGCCGCTGCCGTTGCTCTGGCGTAAGACGAGCCCGCCGCTGCGTAAGATCGATATTGTTTGTCATAAAGATACGCCGTTCATGTTTCAGTGTAGTCAACTGTCTAAGTACATTCTATTTCGTCGAGCAGCTTTGTTTCGACCAATGCCGCCAAACCAGCGATGGTAGGCGATCGGAAAAAATCGGCTGGATGCAGCTCAACTGAGAAACGGGTGCAAACCCTGGAAAGCAGTTGTATTCCCAGCAGCGAATCACCGCCCAATTCGAATAAATTATCGTCCACACCAATGGCATCTATGCCTAACAAGCTCTGCCAAATTTCGGCGATGTTCTCTTCCAGCTCGTTTTCAGGTGATTTAAATGCTGTCGGCAAGGCAGGCCGCGGAAATCTTGCTGCCTTGACGGGTGCCGTAAAGGTGAAGGGTTGCGCCACCAGATCTTGCTGGGTTTGACTCAGCCGGGTAGGCAAATCAATCGTAGAGACGATTACTTGAGGATAATGCGGACCGTTCACGATCCGCTCGAATACTTCCGCACCCGCTTGCGGTGTAATCCCTACGCCTTCCGGCATATCCATGTTTGCTGCCATGCCGACTTCACGCCAGCTATCCCAATTGACTGAGATGACAGGATAGGCCGACTCGCGATAGGCAGCACGCGCGACCGCATCCAGGTAAGCATTGGCAGCACAGTAATCAACTTTACTGAGTCCACCTGCGATCGTGGCCAGCGATGAACATAGCAGTATGAAATCGAGCGGATCATCTTTGAATACCGCTTGCAATGCGCGCATTCCGCTTACTTTGGGCGCAAAAACGCGTGCCATTACTTCTTCTGTTTTGGTCGCGATCAAACCGCTGCTGACTTCTCCCGCGGCATGAACCACACCATCAATGGTGCCAAACAATTGCCGCGCCAGCGAAACGGCTGCTTTTAATTCACCCTGCTTGGCTATATCCGCATTCACGACCAGAACTTCGGCCCCCAATGCTTCCAGCTGCCTGATTTTCTCCAGCTTACGGCCCAATGCGCTGTCTTTGCCGCTCCCTGACAGAATCTCCGGCCAGCGTTCGCGTGCAGGCACAGGAGAACGCCCCAGCAGCACGAGCTTCGCCTGTTGAGTGCGGGCCAAATGTTCCGCCAGTGTCAGACCGACGCCGCCTAATCCGCCAGTGATCAAATAAACCCCGCCTGATTTGAGGCGATTCTTTACGATTGTGGAGTGTTGCATTGGTTCGAAATATTGAACCCAGCGGTGAGGACCCCGGTATGCAACTACAGTTGTTGCAGAATCCGATTGCGACTCGGCCAGAATCTGCCTGGCCAGCCGTAACCGGGCCATACTATCTCCCACCTGCAGGTCGATATCAATCAGATGGCAAGCAACGTTTGAATATTCCTGCGGAATGACTTTGTATGGTCCGTAGAGCAAAGCTTTATCCGGACATAACGTTTCATTACCCGTGACATCCTCCATTTGATTCGTCACCATGGTAATGCTGATTTTTTTAACTGAAGGAACAAGCGCCTGGGTAGCCTCCAATGCTCTTGCGAGATAGAACAGGCTGTAAAAATCACTTGCCAGATTGTCTGTCTGTGAGACAGCTTTATCTTCCGTACTCAGGCTCCAAAGATGGAAAATATGGCCGACTGTGTTACCGTCGTCACGGATGCTATGCAGCAATTGATGGAAATCATGCGGATTGTCAGAGCAAAGCTGGTAACGGTGCGCATTGATCCGCCGGAAAGCAGCGCCTGAGGAAACTACAATAGGTTCAACCCCAAACAAGCGCAAATGTTCGATCAATGCAGCACCGGCTACCTGCTCATCGCTGAAAATCAGATAAGCATCGACTGCTTCCGGAAAAAAGCTTTCAAGGCTGATTTGCTCAGCGCGCCGCCACGACGGCAGGTAAAACCAATCATTTATTGACGACAGATCGGTCTGTTTTGCTTCCTTTGCACGCGCTGCGAAAGAGGCACCCGTTTTGGCAGCGTCCTGCCCGTCATCAGCTTTAATCCAGTAGGACTGGCGCTCGAACGGATAGGTCGGCAATGGCACGCGATGGCGGCGTTCATGCGCATAAAAATGCTGCCAATCGATAGTCAACCCGTTTAACCAAAGCTTGCCTAGGCTGAGCGATAGGTGCTTCTGCGCCGAATGGCTTTTGCCGGGATGGGGTAAGGATGACAGGATGAGTTGCTCTGGCTTTGCCGAAGGATGGCGTTGCGCCAGCGTCGTCAGGGTTTCTCCGGGCCCTACTTCCAACAAGATTTGTGCAGGATCATGCAACAAAACATGCAAACCATCATTGAAGCGCACTGTTTCGCGCACATGCCGCCCCCAGTAGTGCGCATCCGTCGCTTCCTGCGGCGTTATCCACTCACCACTCAAATTAGAGAAAAACGGAATCTTGGGTGGATGCAGCTTACTCTTGGCAATTTGCTCAACAAATGCAGGGAGCATCGGCTCTGCCATCCGGGAATGAAAGGCGTGTGAAACATGCAGCCGCCGGTATCCCACTTGATCATTCGCCAGCTTTTTCTCAACCGCCTCGATCGCCGCAAGCGGGCCGGATAACACACAAAGCACCGGTCCATTGACGGCTGCCAGATCACAATCCTCGAACTGATAGGAGGCAAGTTCCGCTTCGGACAGCATGACGGCCAACATGGTGCCCGTCTCCATTTGTTGTAACAAGCGCCCACGCAAGGCCACCAAGCGCAAGGCATCCTCCAGAGAAAACACCCCTGCCAGACAAGCCGCCACATATTCCCCTACACTGTGACCGATCATCGAGGCGGGCTGGATACCCCACGCTATCCATAGTTGCGCCAGTGCATATTCGATGACGAACAATGCAGGCTGCGTGACTTCGGTCTGCTCGAGTCGCGCTGAAGCCGCTGAGCGATTGGCTTCATCCGCGCCCGGATAAAGAATCGTGAGAAGATCGAAAGCAAGGTGTGGCTGTAATAATCGCAGACAATGGTCGAATTCCTGACGGAAAATGGGTTCGCGCTGATAAAGATCGCGCGCCATGTCGATATGCTGCGCACCTTGCCCTGGAAACATAAAAGTTACGGGACGATTCTCGGCTGCTATCTGCTGAATCAGGAAGCGATCGCTTTCCCGGTTTTGCAATAGTGTCATGGCATCTTCGTGATCATGACAGAGCGCAATCGCCCGATGAGAAAACTGTTTTCTGCCTACCTGCAGGGTATAAGCCACATCCGCTAATGGTTGCTCTGGATGGGCGGTAAGGTGTTGTTGCAATCGTTCCACCGCGTGCTCCAGCGCTGCTTGACTGCGTGCTGATAGCATCAATAGTTGCCAGTCACGTGCAGGTCCAGAAGATTCATTTGAAGGTGCTTCCTCGACGATCATGTGCACATTCGTGCCACCGATACCGAACGAGCTGACGCCCGCACGCCGTGGTGTTGAACTCTCTGGCCAAATCTTGCATTCGGTGTTGACGTAAAAGGGACTGGAAGCAAAATTGATCTGGGGATTAGGCTGCTCAAAATTTAAACTCGGCGGCAGCATACGATATTTCAAGGAAAGAGCCGTCTTGATCAGACCGGCGACGCCAGCAGCCGCATCGAGGTGCCCTACATTGGTCTTGACCGAGCCGACACCACAAAAACCACGCCGATCCGTACTCTCACGGAATGCTTGCGTCAAAGCGGCAATCTCGATCGGATCGCCGAGCGTGGTGCCGGTTCCATGCGCTTCAATATAGCTGATCGTGTCGGCAGAAATACCGGCGATCGCCTGGGCAGCCAGGATGACCTCCGCCTGCCCCTCTATACTCGGGGCGGTGTAACCCGCTTTGGCCGAACCATCATTATTGATCGCCGATCCCTTGATGACTGCATGAATGGTATCCCCGTCTGCCAATGCATCCGCCAGCCGCTTCAATACCACGATACCGACGCCGCTGCCAATCACCGTGCCCGCTGCCTTGGCGTCAAAAGCCCGGCAATGCCCATCGGGGGAAAGAATGGCGCCAGGCTGGTAGTAATAGCCATCTTCGTGCAGAAGATTAACCCACGCGCCGCCGGCAATGGCCATATCGGCCTCATGATTAAGCAGAGCGCGGCAAGCGACATGCGTCGCCGCAAGCGAGGTAGAACAGGCGGTTTGCACGGTCATGCCCGGGCCGCGTAAATCGAGCTTATACGCGACCGTCGTCGTCATCGAGTCCTTATTGTTGCCGTTCATGAGTCCCTGCAGCGAAGAAATATCCTGTTTGTCCATGCTGCGTCCGCCGGACAGCAGATTCAGCAGTAAATAGGTATTCACGCCGCAGCCAGCATAGACACCGATGGGATCGGCATAGCGCGAAGGATCGTAACCCGCATCTTCTAAGGCTTGCCATGCCACTTCAAGAAAGAGCCGGTGCTGTGGATCGGTTTCCGCCGCTTCACGCGGGGTATAACCAAAAAAAGAGGCATCAAAGCGATCGACGTCCTCCAGCCTTGCAACGGCCTTAATGTAGCAAGGATCATTCAGCGCTTCACTGGGCACACCACGCGCGCGCAGCGTATCGTCGCTCAGGAAAGCAATCGATTCGACCCCCTCTTGCAGATTGTGCCAAAAGGACGCGATATCATTCGCACCGGGAAAACGGCACGCCATTCCGATAATCGCGATATCGATATTTGTACTTTCCTGCATGTCATCCACCTTATCCATCAATGTATCCTCTCTTGTTTTCGTTGAATGAATGTGCTGCGCTGCCGCTGCGCACGTGCCCGGTGACGTGATAAGGAAGCTGCGTTCTTGTCACCTTGATTGCCTTGATTCAAAAATTTGGCCAGACTGGCGACAGTGGTGTATTTAAACAAATCGACTATGGCAATCTGTCTATTAAAACAGGCTTCCAGTTTTTGCTTGATTTTGATCAACAGCAGCGAATGCCCTCCCAGATCAAAAAAGTTATTGTGCAAGCCAACTTGCGGGATCTCGAGGGTTTCGGCCCAAATTTCTGCAATGGTTTGCTCTATTGCATTAACAGGCGGAGCGTAATCGGGCTGATCAAATTGTTCTGGGAGTGGCAGCGCTTTCCGGTCCAGCTTGCCGTTCGGATTGAGCGGCAGCCCATCCAGGAAAATAAATTGACTGGGGATCATATAGTCAGGCAATGCAGCAGCCAGTGCAGTTTTTAACAATGACGCGCTCAGTTGTGTACCGCGATGGGGGACGACATAGGCCAATAGACGAAGGCCATGACGCCCCTCTTGAGCGATCACGGCAGCTTCACGCACTCCTACCAAGGCAAGCAGACGTGCTTCGATCTCACCCAGTTCGATACGGAAGCCACGTAGTTTGACCTGATCATCCAGGCGGCCAAGGTATTCGAGCTGTCCATCGCCGCGCCAGCGTACTAAATCACCCGTCCGGTAAAGGCGCCCACCCGCCGCATTAAAAGGATCAGCTACAAAGCGCTCGCTGGTCAACGCCGGGCGATCGAGATAGCCGCGTGCCAATCCCGCTCCCCCGATATAGAGTTCACCGGCTGTACCCGCAGGGACCAGGTTGAGTTCACTATCAAGCACATAAAGAGTGCGTGCGCCCACGGGCCGGCCAATCGGGGCAAACTCACCCATGGTTTGCATCCAGCCCTCTTCATCGACTTGACTAGGCAAATTAACCCATGCCGTCGGTGTAATCACCGTTTCAGTCGGACCATAGGCGTTCACTAGCCTGGCATGTTGGAACAGTGTCCTGGCAGCGGTTACGTCGGCGGCATACCACGCTTCTCCCCCGACAATGCAAGTCCGGATCCATTGCTGATCGCGCTCGATCTGCGGCAATAACATACGCAAATAAGCCGGAGGAAGATGCAGAACCGTGATCTTGTGGTATTCGATCAGCTCAACAAAACCCTCACCCGCCAGATCATGAGTCGAAGAAAGCACCAATGTCGCCCCCTCGGTCAAAGGTGAAATCCACTGTTCTGCAGCGGCATCAAAATTCATGGAAAAAAACATCAATTCACGATCGCTTGGCCGGATATCATAGATTTTCTTGATAGCAACCACATGCATGGTTAACGGGCCATGCGCAACCGCTACCCCTTTGGGCCGGCCAGTCGATCCCGAGGTGTAAATCACATAGGCGAGATTGTCGCTGTCTAGTGCAATGTCAGGATTCACCTCGCTTGACGTGCTCAGATCGAGCGCATCGAGTTCCAAGACTTGGGTACTTTTGCAGGCAGGTAATTTCGCGCGCAAATGGGACTGCGTCAACAACAGACGAGTACCACTGTCTTCGATCATGTATGCCAGGCGTTCGCTAGGATAGTCCGGATCGAGCGGCACGTAACCGGCGCCAGCCTTCAGAATAGCGAGAAGCCCTACGATCAATTCTACGGAATTGCGCTCGATCGCGATTCCCACACGCATTTCGGGTTTGACGCCCAAACTGATGAGTCGATAGGCAAGGCGGTTCGCCCGGCGATTGAGTTCTGCATAGCTCAGCTCGATATTCTCTGAGATCACCGCTATCATGTGCGGGCAAGCCTCTGCCTGACGTTCTATCAGACGATGCACCGGTTGATCGATCGAATCGATTTGCCTAGAGCTGCCCCATGCTGTGAGCTGCCGCTTATCGGTTGCATCCAGCAGATCAATATCACCAATCGCCATGCTGGACTGCATTGCCAATTCATGCAAAATCCGCAAATAGTGGTGCGCCAGACGTTCGATAAAGGAAGCAGCAAACAAGTTGGTGGCGTATATGATGCTGGCGGTCACCTGTCCATCGGGTGATTCGACCGTTTCGAGCCTCAATTCCAATTGAGCTGCTTGCTCAGGAAGCGTGTAGTCGGTAACCGCCAAACCGGTGGATTGCTGCAGGTTACGGTAATCTTTCTGTAAATGATTGAGAGTAGTTTGAAAAAGGGGGTTATGGCGCAAATCCCGCTGCGGATGCAGCGTTTCGACCAATTGTTCGAAAGGCAAATCCTGGTGTGCCTGTGCATTGATCGCATCTTCCCGCATCCGGTCCAGAAGCTCAACAAGCAACAGGCGGCCATGCAATTGACCCTGCATAACCTGGGTATTGATGAAAAAGCCGATCAAATCAGTCGTTTCAATACGGTGGCGATTGGCGATGGGCACGCCCACCCGGATAGTCGATTGGCCGGTATGGCGGAACAGCAATGTCTGAAACGCCGTTAGCAACGTCATAAACAGTGTTGCGCCGCAATCAATCGCTAGCTGATGTAGCTTTTCCAATATCACCTGTGGCAGATCGAAACTATAGCGTGCCGCGGGGTAGCTCGTGGCGGGCTGCCGCACTCGATCGGTTGGCAACATCAAAACCGGATGTGATTCACCCAGATATTTTTGCCAGTAAGCGAGCTGCTTTTCCTTTACACCCGCTTCGAGCCACTTTTGTTGCCAGACTGTGTAATCCGCATACTGGATGGGTAAAGACGCGAGCTGGGCAGATTTTCCTTTTATATAGGACTGATAATAAGCCGCAAACTCATTCAGCAAGATTTGCATGGAAACACCATCGGCGATGATATGGTGCATAACGATGACGAGGATGTTTTTCTGCTCTCCCATCCGGATCAACGCCACGCGCAGCAAAGGACCTTGCGTCAAATCAAAGGACGCCGAAACGATACGTTGTGCTTCTGCAGCAGCTCGTTCTTCGCGCTGCGAAATATCCCAGCTCAGTAAATCAATATCCGTTATTGTTAAGGATGATGCCGGTTGTATCACTTGCTCGACCGTGCCTGCGTCATTGACACGAAATAGCGTACGCAGCGATTCATGCCGTTCAATCAATGCCTGGAAGCTTGCATGAAACGCTTGTCTATCCAACATGCCCGACAAACGCAAGGCATGCTGGATGTGATAAGCGGTACTGTCAGGATCGAGTTGCCAAAGAAACCACAGACGTTGTTGGCCATAAGATAATGGCAGCGCATTAACGGCTTCCCGCATTGGTACAAGACGATAGGCGCCGGCCTCTGGCAAAACTTCCTTCAATGACAACAAGCGTTTGATTTCCTGCGCACACTCACACAACCGCGGGTACTGAAACAAGCTGCGTGGCAGAAAGGAAACGCGCCAACGATCGGCAATGTGCGCCACAACTTGTACCGCTTTCAGCGAATTGCCGCCGATGGCAAAAAAGTGGTCTTCACGCCTGAATCCCCTGCGCTGCAACACGGCCTCCCAGATGGCTGCCACTGCACGCTCAGTTTCATCTGCGAACATCCCCGAAAGCAACTTGCTGCCACCATGAACAAAATGACCATATTCGTAAATGGCGTAAGCATCGAGTGTGCGTTCGCGCCAACCTTGGCGACAGGCAGCGCGTTGCAACTTGCCGCTCGATGTCTTGGGCAGCGCGCCCGGATTCAACAGCACTACTACGGATAAGGATTCATGGCAATTGGCGCTGACTGCTTCACTGAGCGCTGTCACTAACGCCTCAGCGGGAACGAGTTTCTGCATGTTGCGAGATACTTCGACCGCAACACCGATTCCTTCACCATCTAACTGCTCGACCGCAAATGCCGCTACCCGGCCTTTACGCACGGCTTCCACTTCTTCCTCAATGATCAGCTCGATATCCTGGGGATAGATATTTTGCCCTCGAATAATAATGAGATCTTTGAGCCGCCCCATGATGTACAACTGCCGCGCATGAATAAAACCAAGATCGCCAGTGCGTAACCAACGTGTGCTTTCATGCTCGACAAAGGCTTCTGCGGTTTCCTGCGGACGCTGCCAGTAGCCTTTCGCAAGACTGGCTCCATCGGTCCAGATTTCACCGACGCAACCATCCGCCAAAGGAATCCGTTTTTCAGGATCGACGATTTTTACCGCATGATTGGACGCAGGAAAACCACAGGCGACGATCGGTATGCCCTGTGCCACCATTTCTGCTTGCCCTTGCGCCAGTTTCTCGGCGGAAAACGCTTGCGCTTTCATTCCCTCTCCGCGCACGCCACCGGTCACGAATAGCGTCGCTTCAGCCAAACCATAGCAGGGATAAATGGTGCCGGCGGGAAAGCCAACCGCACTGAAACGCTCGACGAAGGCGCGCATCGTGTCTCTGCGCACAGGCTCTGCGCCCGAAAAGGCGACACGCCAGCTCGATAAATCGAGTCCCTGTAATTGTGAGCTTCTCACCCGCTCCACGCATAGCTGGAAGGCGAAATTGGGTGCGCCACTGACCGTGGCGCGATAGCGCGAGATGACTTCCAACCAGCGCACGGGTCTTTCAATAAAAAACTGCGGCGTCATGAGGATTGCCGGAATGCCCCGGTGGAGTGGCTGCAATAATCCGCCAATCAACCCCATATCATGGTATAGCGGCAGCCAGCTGACGAAGATGTCGTCAGCAGTAATCGACATGCCTTCTTCGAACGCCCGTGCGTTGATCATCAGATTATGATGGCTGACCATGACCCCCTTGGGAGTGGCAGTCGAGCCTGAGGTATATTGCAGAAAAGCGATTTCATCTTGCTCCGGCATACGTACATGCCATGCAGATGCTCCACTTTGCATATCCTTTTGCATAATCGTGTCGACCGCCAGCATAGTAGCGCTAGCCAGTTGCACGATCGATGCGTCGCTGATCAGCGGCAGAATCCCGCTAGTCGTCAGAATGCACTGTGCCGTGGCATCAGCAGCAATCGCAAGTAATCTTGCTAGATGCTGTTCCCGTATCGATTCTGGTGGAAAAACCGGGACCGCGATCATGCCAGCATAGAGGCAAGCCAGGAAGCCGATCACGTAATGCTCATCGTTCTCCATCAACAATAGCACCCGCTCACCTTGCTCGAATCGATCCTGCAAAACAGCAGCGACAGCTCTGACATACCGATCAAGCGAAGCATAATCAAATTGTCTGTCGATCAGCTTGTCACCATCCGCACTCACGACAATTAACGCTGTATCTGCCGGACGTTTACGTGCCAGTGTTTGTAGATGGTTAACGATGTTGTCAGGGTAACTGCGAGAGGGAATCAGTCTTGTATTCATGATTTACACCTAAAAATAAATGCGTGCTTTACCGAAAAAAATTTTTTGGCCCAACTCTGTATTACATCCTTCATTTTTTATGAGTTGATAGATTGAAAAATCAGAACAGGAAAGGCTGATACAGTGGTCGCGATCCGCTATGACGTGTCAGCGCCAATGCGGCAGCATAGTGATCAGGTGCCTCAATCGACCAGGCATCGACTTTTGCCCATTCGGTTTGATCATGAATAATGGAGTAACTGCCGTCATTGTTTGGCAACACGGTAATGGCTTGCAGGTATTCGGCAATCCCAAATCCCAGTGCTTTTAATACCGATTCCTTCACCACCCAGAGCTCAATGAAATTGCTGCTCGACCAAATCCCCGAGGCCTGTTCTATCGTTGAAAGCACATGCGCATCCAGATGGGCGACATCACGATAACGCTGCTCGATGTCGATACCTACTTCCCCTTGGGTCGATAGCGCAATCAGCGCAAATCTGCCGGCATGAGTCACATTGAACGCAATGCCTGCATGCGTTGGCAAACATGGTTTACCAAAGCCATTTACTTCGATGCGCAACGCTTCAGGCGATGATTGCACACGCTCTGCCAGCAAACGGCGTAATGCCGCCCGTGTCGCAACAGCACGCACCCGATCCTCAGATTGATGAAAGTGGCGTGCACGCGCCTTTTCTTCTGCGCTCAACAATGCCCAGTCACTGGCAAGCTCAGTCGAATTGAAATCGAACTCAAGCAACCAGACCTCGATGCCAGCAGGCAGCGTTCTAGGCAGTTGCATGCGCTTCACAAGGCACTCCATTCAAACTTTCTGCCAAACGTTGAACCAGAATAGACAAAAATGCTTCTTCGGACTGGCGAAGAAAGAAATGGCCGCCATCGAACCAATTTAGCGAAAACGCCTGCGTGCCTGCCAACTGCCAGTCATCGAGCTTCGATGCTTCGATCTCATCCGCGCGTCCGCCAAAAACATGGATGGGAATAGACAATGGCGGTCGCTGTGCGTGCCGGAAGCTTCCGCATACACGGTAATCTATCGCCAGCAAATCCAGCGTCATCGCTAGCAATTCCGGGTTATCGAATACTGCTTCCGGCGTCCCGCCCTGTTTACGCAAATCAGCGATGAATGCCGCTTCGCCCTGTATTTTGCTATACCGCTCGCCATCCTGACGATTGGGAGCGGCGCAACCTGAGACGAGCAGTGTGGCAGGAAGCAGTAATTTGCGGGCAGATAGACTTTGGGTGATGCCATAAGCCAGCAAAGCCCCCATACTATGACCAAAGAAGGCATATTGCTCTGGTAATCTGGGTATCAGCTCGTCACATAAGCTTTCTATCAATGACGCATAGCTTTCTTGAGCCAATTCACCCAGTCGGCTGCCACGCCCCGGCAATTCGACGGGTTGCACCGTTATCCAGGAAGGTAGTAACCGTCTCCAGCGCAAATACATGGTGGCACTCGCGCCTGCGCAAGGCAAACAGAACAATATCAATGATGCTGGCATGAACGAAAGCGCTATTGGATATTATCCATAAAGCACCGCAAACTGAGCGGACGCATATCCGTCCAGACCTTCTCGATATGATCGAGACAGGTCTTTTTATCGCCCAGCACACCTATATCACGCCAACCACCCGGAATCGCTTTCCATTCCGGCCAAATAGAATATTGTTCTTCATGATTGACCAAAACACGGAACACACCATCTTCTCGATCAAAACAACTCGTCATAGCCCAAACCTCAAATTTACGAATAATTGGTTTTTTTACTTCTTACGAATAAGAATGCTTCTTATTCAAACTAGACGAATCGGCTTACTAAGAATACAAAAAAATATCAAAAAAATTTTTGCAAGCATCATAAACTTATTGATTAAATGAATTGGGTTCGCATCCAGCGGAGCTGATTCAGTCTTGGATTATCAGCAAAAAGTAACCACGTCTCGATGAATGCACGATGATTCATGGAAGCTTGATGCAGAAAATAATCTAATAAAAATACCGGCAGCGTCTTTAGCCTGCCAGTTATTAAGATTAGAGCGCATTTCTGCAATGGCTTGTTGCTTCACGAATAAGAATGTTTGCCAATGAAGTGGAAATATTCAACTCATCTGCAATCATCCGGTGGGTATATCCTTCTACCCGATAAAGTTCAAACACTCGTTTTGTGCGCTCAGGAAGCTTGGCTAAGGCTTCAACTACCAGATCAAGATGTTGGCGATTGATTGCAGTAGTTTCAGGTGTCCCTGTCAGCGCCGGAATATGCAATCCCTCCTCGTCTGTTCCAAAAAGTTCTGACTCGAATGCGTCACGTCGATAATGATCAATAGCTAAATTGCGCACAATCCGGAAAAGATATGCCAATGGCTGCCTGACTTTCTGTGTGGCCGGCATTTCAGAAATCTTGATATAAGCATCTTGCACGACATCTTCTGATCGTTCCCAATCGCCTAAAATTTTATAAGCTGCCCGACGTAACTGCACTTGATTTGCGATAAATAACGCATCTAATTCGTGCGTCCATTTTTCTACTGGTATCATCATAAGCCTTTATTTTTTTTATAATAATGTTAATAAAAATGATTCTGGTAATTATTCTCATTAATTAATTTGCTTATCATCCTGGATAAAAATTTAATGACTACTATTCGATATTTTCCGCCGATAACTCGAAAGCTGTGCCATTCAAACTTACCTGGCCTGAAGATAGGCGAGTAAGCGCAGAAGCAAAGCTGGAAATACCTTTTCCTTTGAATAACAAGCAGGGTTTACCATTACGTTTGCAAAGACGTTTTAACTGGTAATAAGCAGCATGGCTGACGCAATCTGTTGGACAGATAGCAGCATCAGCGCTGTTGATCATTTCCGGCAATCGAGAAAGCGCATCTTGCTGGCCACCATCATGGTGAATGAGGCGGATACCCATCTGTTCCGCCAACAGGCGATATTGAGGCAATTGCGCAACACGCCCACCGACACAAACCACACAACAATTCTTTATCTTAGGTGTGCTATGGGTATTAAGATAACCATAAGAAATCTCACAGGAATTATCTGATAAAAGGAGCGTTTCCAATGCCTCGCGTTCGGTGGCCAATACCTTGCACTCATGAGCCAGGGTCGTTATCTGACTATTGGCATCTTGCAGTAATTGCGTGAGATGACTAGCTTGCCTGGCAGTACTCTTTAATTGCTCATTTTCCAGAGTTAACTGCACCAAGCGTTGCCCCATTTCAGTAATGGTTTTACCAGACTCAATTGCAGCCAGACGAGTTTGCAACGTAGCCACCTCTTTCTGATTCCGACGTAGACGCTCGCTCTCAGCCAAAGCTTCCTGCAGCCGCTGGCGCAGTTTTGCTTCGATCCGTGCATGATGTTGTTTCTGGAGCTGCATGGCTGTTTCCAATTCAGCATAATCTTTTTCCAGTTGTGCTAATCGGCGCGTATCCGCAGCCTGACCTGCTCCCATCTGGTGAGAATGCATGTGAATATCGGCATAGATTTTCCCTCTGGTTTCATCGCTGACGCGCTTATGCGTCAGCGCAGCCCACAAAGCACCAGCAATTTCTCCATGAGCAAAGCACTCTTTCCACAAAGTGAATACTTCGGTATCTGTCTTGGCTGACTCAAAGCGCGTAAGCGAAATCTGATACTTCGAGTCAAGGTGCTTTTGAATTGCTTCGGATACACGATTACGTGTCGCAACACGTTCTACCATTTCGACATGCAACAAAAACGCGTCGTTTATTGATGCTTCAAAGCGAAATCGCCGAGCAAAGCGTATTAAGTCATCTTTCGATAGGCAGGTACCCACAATCGGGCAGCGATTGGCTTCTTTAAGCTCCCAGATCTTGCTGCGTTTGATCGGCAAAGATTTAGAATCCAATGGTGGAAGATGGGACAAAATCTGATTATCTGCCGGCAAAAGGTCAGCTATCGGCAGTGTTGGTAAGAAGGGTGAATTCATAGCAATGTTTCCTCCATCGAGGTTGGCCGCAAGCATAAGCAGTACAGGAATGATGATCGATAAAGTATCGTCAGTTGGAGTGGATCAGCTTCCATACTGAAAAGCGATGAAAAGGATCATCAGGTGTATTTCAGCGACTTCTATCTGAGAGTATTCTCGATAATTGGTTATCAGCGATTGGGACAGTCAGCATGACCAATGCATACGCAATAAGCTCATCTTGCCAATGTGTGCACACTATTACCCAGAATGGTGATATTGATTGCCTAAAGATGAATGCAGGGAAAAAATTATACCCAGTGATGCAGCGGTATTCGTTAAATCTGGCTTTACGTACCAGTAAGATATCTTTGGTATCTTCTAAACGAATGTCATTGATCTTGCCATGTTCATGCATCTGGCCTAGAGTAAGCGGTCTCGGTAAACAAACCTCCCAACACCGATTTGAAATCGCTGAGGAATAATATCTGTCGCTGTCAGCCAACCCTCTTTTTTTGTACATAAAGCCATCTCCCAAGCATTAAGTGATGGCTGGCTGGCAGGCGATTGCGCACTGCTGGCTGGCTGTAAGGAATTTCGTTTTACTGAGAAATCATTGCGATAATGATGTCATATGCATGAATATTAATATCACACTGATTCTTTCAATCACATCTGATATTTAACCTCAGATGCAAAGATCTCTTCTGGAAATACAAATGATAATGATTATTATTTGCTTTGTAAATAATAATCAATTTAGATGCTTCGCTAGAAAAATCTGGATTCAATATACAATATACCCTCACGTAGGCAGTCTGGGGCATGCACCGCGCCTGCATAGTGCTGTCTGTGCCTTTGTCCCCACTTATAAACAAAGTCCAGATAAAAATTCAGTGTCGGGTCAGTGCTGACTCAAGTGCTGGGTTGACCGATTGGAAACCCGCACCATTGTTTGGGATGCAGGGTATGCTGGGTTTCTTGCTAATTTTATTTTTTGAAAAATGGGAAGTGCTTCCCATACCTTGTTAGCGCAAGTGCGGGTGGTGTTAAATTTTGCATCCTCCAGGCAGTTAAAAAAATGCATGAAGGGAGGGGTAAAAACTCTTGAAGTAAGAACTATGGTAAGAACATGACAAGCTTAATACCATCTTTTTACAGATAGATCATGCACTTATCTTTACAACAATGGCGGAGAGGGTGGGATTCGAACCCACGTGCCGGGTTACCCCAACCATCTGATTTCGAGTCAGCGCCGTTATGGCCACTTCGGTACCTCTCCGCTTCCAAAGTTCAAAAATGTGAACCGCTATAGTTTACCAGTTTATATTCGTTTTATTTATAGCAAAAGTGTAAATCTTGCCCATTCGATCTATTTTGTATGTTTATTATGATTAAATACAGTTTTTAAATAGAAAATCAGATATCAACAGTAACTACATTTCTTATTTTCTGAATTGCCTTAGCTTCAATTTGCCGAACTCGCTCAGCTGATACACCCAATTCTGCAGCCAATTCATGAAGTGTCGCAGTATCTTCTTCTCTTAACCAGCGGGCTTCAATAATATGACGGCTACGATCATCAAGATTTGCTAGTGATTCTTTAAGTCTTTCATGGCATAGCCTGGAAATCTGCTCATTCTCAAGCACTTGCGCAGGATCTATTCCATCAGTCAAGTAATTAATTGGACTACAGCTTTCATCGCCATCATCAGACAGTGGCTCCAATGAAATATCACGACCATTGAAACGCGTCTCCATTTCTACTACTTCTTTAGATTTGACTCCTAACTGTTTTGCTACAGCAGCAACCTCTTCCTGATTCATGGTATCTAATCCTTGCTTCATACTCCGCAAGTTAAAAAATAGCTTACGTTGCTGCTTGGTGGTGGCGATTTTGACTAATCTCCAATTTCGCATGATAAACTCATGAATCTCTGCTTTAATCCAATGAATGGCGAATGATACAAGACGCACGCCGCGCTCCGGATCAAACCGTTTCACTGCCTTCATTAATCCAATATTTCCTTCCTGTATTAAATCAGCATGAGGTAGTCCATAACCTAAATAGCCACGCGCTATCGCAACGACCACCCTTAGATGGGATAGCACTAATTGATGAGCGGCTTTTATATCATTTTCATCTCTCAAACATCTCGCCAAACGAATTTCTTCCTCTTTGGATAATATCGGAAAGCGGCTGACAGTCTGAATATAACTTTCAATACCCCCCCCCACTATCGTCGGCAACGCTAAAGTAGTTGTCATGTTTTCTCCTTTAACTTTTATCAACATATTATTTATTTTAGCACTCATGCAATGGGAGTGCTAATACTTCCTGAAGTTTCCAGATTTGATAAAAACTCACGTTTTGAGTTGAAAAAAGTATAAGGTGCTTGGCAGGGAACAGCCTTACCAGCTCAGAATCAACATACTTATTCTGGTTCTATGTGGGAGAGGTGTTGTGCCACTGATAATCTCGCTCCCAACCATCCCAGTAATGCTGAAAAAACAAGCAAACTAAGACTATCTTGCAAAGAAAGGTGACTTAAATGAAAATCCGTTGCATAGAGTTGTGTAAGCTCTATCAAGCTTTCATTGATCGTCTGGATGCTTAAAGCAATGAAGAACCAAGCGGCGGCTGCACCTGCTATGCCTTGTATGGCACCAAAATAGAGGAAAGGACGCTGTATATAACTATCTGTAGCGCCTATCAATTTCGAGACTTCAATTTCATCCCGTTTGGTCAGTATCTGCAAGCGAATGGTGTTAAAGACTACAATAATCAGGGCAAAACTTAATAAAACAGCAAGCATTAATACGGCAAGTTGACCCAATCTGAGCAAGGCATCCAATCTTCTGGCCCAATCTGTATCGACCTGCACATGCGCTATCTCAGGCCATTTTTTTATGGTGGTGCGTATGTTCTCAAGATCATCAGGTGAAATTTGCTGCGTATTGATGATAAAAGCATCTGGTAATGGATTGCTTATTAGATTACTTGCAATATCAGCCAAACCACTTTCTTGCTGCAACTGCTGCAAGGCAATTTCTTTGGAAATAAATTGAAAACTGGCAATAGATGGGAATTCCTCTAATTGTGAATTAATATTCTCAATATCTGCTTGCGTTGCATTCAGCTTAAGAAACAAACTCAATTGCGGCATCTTAACAACATCTTCAGAAATAGTCTGCAAATTGCCTAACAGCGTATAAATACCAAGAGGCAAACTAAAAGCAATACCAATTACGACGATACTCAACAAGCTGGATAATGGTGTATTTACCAGTTGCCTGAGCGTCTGGCTTAGCGCCTGCCAATGTTGGGACAACCATGAATTCATACGACCAGCTTTCCTTGATTAAGTGTGAGAGTACGATATCGAGTGTCATTTAATAACGATGTATCGTGTGTGGCTATTAAGACAGTAACGCCTACTTGGTGAAAAGATCTAAATACCTCCATAATGCTTTGCGCATAATCAACATCAAGATTCGCAGTAGGTTCATCAGCTATTAAAATTGATGGACGATGTACTACTGCCCGGGCAATACATAATCGCTGCTTCTCGCCACCCGATAATGTAACCGGGTAAGCATTTTCTTTTCCTAGCAAGCCAACTTTATCCAGTGCAGCGCGCACTCTGCCGGCTGCTGTTTTTTTCTCAAAACTGCGTATTTGCAGTGGCAGCATAACATTGGCAAAAACGGTACGATCATACAGAATTTTCTGATCTTGAAAAATTAAACCAAGACTACGCCGCAAAAAAGGAATTGCATTTTTCTTAAGCGCATTAATATTCTGGTCACTTACCATGATACTGCCATATGTAGGACGCTCAATTGCTGCAATCAGCTTTAACATAGTACTCTTACCAGCGCCTGAGTGGCCGGTTAGCAACACTAGTTCACCTGGATGAATTGTGAAAGCAACATTTTTTAAAGCTTCAAACCCATCTGGGTAACGCTTGGAAACATTTACAAAACTAATCATAAACACCTAGCACAAACAAGAATTTGGTAGTTAAAAACCTAATCAAATAATGCTTCGACAAATTCCTGTGCATCAAACGGTCTTAGATCCTCTAGCCCTTCTCCTATCCCGATAAAACGTAAGGCAGGAGGGTTCTGTGAATATTGGGCAGCAATGGCAGCTATTACACCACCTTTAGCTGTTCCATCCAATTTAGTAAGAACTAAACCAGTTACCCCCAGCGCATCGTCAAAAGCTTTCAGCTGACTAATTGCATTTTGACCTGTATTAGCATCTAACACTAACAGGATCTCGTGCGGCGCATCTGGCATTGCTTTAGTGATAACACGTTTAATCTTTTTAATTTCCTCCATTAGATGCAATTGAGTAGTCAGACGACCAGCAGTATCGGCTAGCACTATGTCGATATCCCGTGCTTTTGCTGCATTGATTGCATCAAATATGACGGCTGCAGGATCACTCTTTTTCTGAGAATCGCTTTCCTGTGCTATTACTGTAATACCATTACGCTCACCCCAAGCTAATAATTGCTCTCGTGCAGCAGCACGAAACGTATCTCCCGCAGCTAACAATACTGATCTCCCTTGTGATTGGAAATAGTGGGCAAGTTTCCCAATCGTAGTGGTTTTACCAACACCATTTACCCCAGCAATCATGATAACAAATGGTTTCTTTGTCGTAACGTCAAGTGGTTGCGCCATCGGCGCAAGCAAACCAACCAAAGCTTCCTGCAGCGCTTCTTTTAGTTGTTCTGCGTCATTCAGCGTATCCCGCTTAACTTTTTTACGTAGTTCCTCTAGCAACCAGCTAGTAGCATTTACGCCGGCATCTGCTGTAAGCAAGACAGATTCAAGCTCATCATAGAGCGCTTCATCTATTTTGCCGCTACCAAATAAACCAGCTAATTGCTTACCAAGGTTTTGCCGGGTTCGAGTAAGTCCTTGCCTGATTTTGCTTGTCAAACCCTCTGGCTTGGAATTTTCTTCTGTTGAATTTTTTTTTGATTTAAAAAGACTGAACATTCTGGTAGGCTGTAATTATTCTGAAGACGCTGATTTTATTCCAATTATGCAAATTTGGGTGCGTTAGCAATAAAAAACACATGCTATACCCTTAAGACATCACTTGAATAATCAGCGAATTTTGGGCATTAAAGACTAAGTTATTTTATGAATATGAATACAGATTTTCTAGTACATTCTAATCATATGCTACCTCAAAATGTTTCTCTAATCTCGAAGCTGGCTGATTCCTGACATAACGTCATGACCAGATAAATATACTTTTTACCTTCATATACCTGAGCACCCTTCTGCTAAGCAAAAAAATTTAAGTAATCATTATCTTCCAATAAATAATCCCAATGCCTCGCCCAATCCATGCGCTGATTGACTTTTCAGCACTTGAGCACAATCTTTGCATCGTACGTCAACATGCGCAGAATGCACGAATCATGGCGGTAATCAAGGCAAATGCTTATGGGCATGGGTTGCTCAATACCGCAAGCGCCCTAAAGTCGGCAGATGCTTTTGCTGTTCTTGAACTCGATGCTGCTGTCCGCTTAAGAGAAGCAGGTGTTGATCAACCTATTCTGCTGCTTGAAGGCTTTTTCTCTCCCGCAGATTTAGCAATCATTACCCAGTATCACTTAAGTACGGTCATACACCATTATGAGCAACTGGCAATGCTCCCTACATCAAAACAAGAAAACAAAATAAATATATTTCTTAAAATTAATACCGGCATGAACCGACTTGGCTTCAAACCCGCACAGGGATTAGCTGCTCTTGAAAAACTAAAAGTTAACCCGCTCATCGGTCAAATTACATTGATGACACATTTTGCCAGCGCAGATGATTTGTCTCAGCAAAACGAGGTCAAGCAGCAACTCAACGTTTTTTTTACAACTTTTGGAAAATATCACCTGCCATGCTCACTGGCGAACTCTGCAGCAATTTTACGATATCCAGAGACGCATGCTGACTGTGTGCGCCCCGGCATTATGCTTTATGGCGCATCTCCGCTGATAGATAAAACTGCTACAGAACTGGGTTTGCGCCCTGTCATGACAGTATCAAGCCAAATAATTGCTATACAGCATCTTGGCCCAAGAGATAAGGTTGGCTATGGCGGTCAATTTCAGGCTCAGCAACCAATGCGTATTGGTGTCGTTGCCTGTGGCTATGCAGATGGCTATCCGCGGCATGCGCCTACGGGGACCCCTATCCTCGTCAATGGACAGCGCACTCGTATAATTGGGCGTATCTCCATGGACATGCTAACTGTTGATCTTACTGGAATTGAAAATGCTCAAGTTGGGAGTCCAGTGATCTTATGGGGAAGCGAGTTACCAATAGAGGAAATCGCAAGTTCTGCAGGCACAATCAGTTATGAATTGTTTTGTGCTTTATCTTCAAGAGTTAAAACAATAATAGTAACAAATGAGAATCAGCAAAGCCGTTTAACTTCACTGATTCCCTAGCAAAATAGAATTACTCGACTTTGGCTTTATTACGCAAATCTTGAACCATTGCTGCAAAATTACGTTGCAATACACGCTGCTGCATGTTCGTTTTTACTTCTTCAAATGGAGGAGTTACTGTAGGACGAACATCTTCCAGTCGAATTACATGCCAGCCAAAAGAGGTTTGTACCGGTTTTTCAGTTGTATTGCCTTTCTTCAGGCTTTGCAGGGCATCTGCAAAAGGTTTGACGTATGCTGCAGCTGCGCTCCAACCTAATTCACCACCATTGTTTTTACTGCCGACATCAATTGATTTCTCTCCCGCCAATTTCTCGAAAGAAGCACCTTTTTTCTTAAGAGAAGCGATGATATCCTTGGCTTCTGCCTCAGTCTCAACAAGAATATGACGTGCTTTATATTCCTTATCACCCATTTGGGCTTTCACAGTTTCATATTCCTTTCGTAAAATATCATCACTTACAGTGTTATTTTTGATGTAATCAGCTTGGTATGCTCTGACTAATATCGCTTGACGGGCAAGCTCGATCTGGGTTAGCACATCTGGATCACGATCAAGTTTCTTCTTAAGAGCTTCTTGTACAATAATCTCTTCAGCAATGAGATTCTCGCGCAGGGCATTTCTCATTTCAGAAGAATCAGCCTGACCTTGCGCAACAGCAGCCTTGACCATAAATTCAAGCCGTGTTTGCGGAATGACTACTCCATTCACTTTTGCTACGGCAGCAGTCGATTGAGCATGTAGAGAAACGGCAGTCAAACTCGTGATACACACCGATATTAACAATAGAAATTTAATTAAGCGCATGCAACTTCCTCTAAGTAAATTAAAGTTGAGATAAATTTATTCATACAAGACTACGCCCTAACATTGCGATCGCAAGCGTGATTCTTGGTATATTATAAGCACAGCTAACATAAAATATCCGATAATCATTAAAGACAATTTTTTAATCTCTTATCCTGGTTAAATTTTTAAATTGATCTAATCTGGTAATACTTTCTTGAATGGCTTAACGGTTATTTTTGAAAAAACCCCTGAGATAACATAAGGATCTGCTTCTGCCCAAGATTGGGCTGCTTCTAGCGAAGCAAACTCCGCCACAATTAAGCTTCCTGAAAATCCAGCTGGCCCAGGGTCTGGATTATCGATTGCCGGATATGGTCCTGCCAGGATGAGCCGCCCTTCATTTTGTAATGCTTTGATGCGTTCCAAATGAGCTGGCCTGGTTTTCATACGTTTCTCGAGGCTATCTGGCACATCTTCCCCATTTATCACATAAAGTCTCATCTTATATTACCTGCTTTGTTGGTTTATCTTATTTATTAACTATTTAAATTAACCTATTTTTTTGCTGTTTAGATTAAAATTTGAAAGATGTTACTTTGTATCGGGAAACTTATTTCCCTCATAATCTTTAAATCGAATCAACCGTTAATTAAATAAAGACTGCTTCATATAAATTCAGAGATAGATTATGAAAATCTTTCAGAATTCAATTTTTATGTTTAATGTTGCGTTATCAATGCTGAACAAGTTAAAAAGTATGGTCGAATACTTCCTTAATTTCACTGCGGAAGATTTGGCTTGAATATAAATAATATTAGATTTAAATTTGATTCTAATCAGAAAATTCAGCGAATTACAAAAGATAAATTGGATATGAAGTAAAGTGGAATTTAAAGATTACTATAATATTATGGGCATCGAACGAGATGCGACGCAAGCTGATATTAAACGCGCTTATCGCAAGCTGGCGCGCAAATATCACCCAGATGTTAGTAAAGATCCTGACGCAGAAACCCGCTTCAAAGAAATTGGTGAAGCATATGAAGTACTTAAAGATCCCGAGAAGCGAGCAGCCTATGATCAGTTAGGCACTAATTGGAAAGGTGGCCAGGAATTTCAACCTCCTCCTGGATGGAATCAAGGCTTTGAGTTTCATGACAGCAGTTTCGCACAAGCAGATGCATCACAATTTAGCAGTTTTTTTGAAGCATTGTTCGGTAACCGTTTCAAAACAAGCAGCAAACATCGTGGTTATGATTTTAAAGTACGTGGTAAAGATACTCACGCCAAGATACTGATTAATCTTGAAGATGCTTATCATGGATCAACCCGCACCATCACACTCCAGCATACCGAAGAAGGTCCTCATGGACGGCCGCAAATCAAGGAGCGCACATTGAATGTGCGCATACCCAAAGGAATACGTCAAGGCCAGCTTATACGTCTCACCGGCCAAGGTAGTCCAGGCGCAGGTAAAAATAATGCAGGAGATCTCTATTTAGAGATAGCATTTCAACCGCACCCTTACTATAAGATTGAGGGAAAAGATGTGTTTCTCGAGCTTCCAGTGACACCGTGGGAAGTCGCCCTGGGAACAACAATCAAGGCACCTACCCCCGGAGGCATCGTTGATTTGAAAATACCACCCGGCACCCAATCCGGACGCAAGCTGCGTCTGAGAGAACGGGGTATTCCCGCTCAACCGCCTGGGGATCTGTATGTCATTTTACAAATTGTTTTGCCGCCAGCAGACAATGAGCAAGCTCGGATGCTATACCGGGAAATGGAGCAAAAACTGGCATTCAACCCACGTATTGGATTGGGAGTCTAAATGACAATAAATCATAATATCATTGAGGGAATCATCATTGCAGATGATACGGAATTCTCTCCTGGCGAATTAAGTAGTATTTGTGCAGTCAGTACAGAGTGGATCACTGCTTTGGTTGAAGAAGGAATTCTGGAGCCATTGAATATCTCATCCAAACGGTGGCGTTTCAATGGGGCTTGTGTGCAGCGCATTCAGCTTATTCAGCGCTTACAACGCGATCTTGATATTAATCTAGCTGGTGCTGCGCTAGCGCTTCAGCTTCTTGAAGAAATCGCTATATTACGCACTCGTCTAAGCATACGAGAATCGAGCGTCACTGGACCAACTGATTCCCAGCACGGATAAGCACAATACTGATCAAAAAGAAGGTTGCTATAGCCGTACAAAAAGATCTTGTGCAAGGCATGCCCGTTCTTGTGCCGAAGCAGGGATTTCAGCAAGTCGATCAATATATTCAAGCCGTTTTTGTATGCCCTTTCCATTGGCAATTTGGATGGATAAGCCAGGCCTTGCATTTAACTCCAATACCAACGGACCAAGTTCACGATCCAATACAACATCAACCCCAAGATAACCTAATCCGACTAGCTCATAACACTGTGACGCTAATGTTAACAACTTATTCCAATGAGGAATTTGAAAGCCACTGATAGCAGCGCCAGTGTCAGGATGCTGTTCTACAGGACGGTTTTGCCAAACAGCATGTATCGTTAACCCTGTTGCCAAATCAATTCCCGCTCCTACTGCGCCTTGATGTAAATTTGCCTTGCCGTCTGACATACGCGTCGGCAAGCGCACCATTGATGCAACAGGTATTCCTCTAAACACCACAGTACGAATATCTGGCACTCCACGATAACTAATTGACTCGAATAAAGGATCAAACTTTACCCGATACTCTATCAGCGCTTGATCAGGTTGACCGCCAAGGCTATACATGCCACTTAAAATATTGGATATATGATATTCCAGCTCTTCCTTGGTCAGCAGGCTACCATTATTATGTTGATAGCGATCATTGATCCGGCCGATGATCACATGAATACCGCTTCCTCCTGATCCATGTGCCGGTTTTACCACAAAGTCTTTATGCTCGCTTACGATAGTGGGCAAATTAGCGATGTCGTGCTCAATTTCAATAACACCATACAACTCGGGTACTGCAATTCCAGCAGCAATTGCAAGCCGCTTGGTACGCAGCTTGTCATCGACCAATGGATAGAGAGAACGCTCATTGTAGCGCAGAATGTATTCAGCATTCCGCCGGTTTATGCCAACAACGCCCGCTCGCCTGAGATTTAGCAAGGTTCTGAACATTTGCTAGCGTTTGGCTAATGCCTGGAAGCGCCAAAGCTCTGTCAAACGATATCCAGAGTACCGGCCAAATGACAATGTAGCCGCCAACACAACCAGCAGTAATTCAGGAAAAACAAATAATAAATGCTGTAGTGCATCGATATTCATCACCAGATAACCAATCGTTGCCACAAGCAAACTTCCTGCACCCTGTTTAAATGCTTCCAAAGGCCCAGCCTCATCCCATGTGAGCGACATCCGCTCTATCGTCATCGTCATGATAACCATTGGAAACAAGGCAACTGATAAGCCCATCTCCAATCCGAGTTTATGCATAATTACACTAGTGCTAGCCATGAGAAGCACGACCATAGTCAGCACGGAAGCTAATCGTGGAATGAGTAACAACTTCAGCCGATCAACATAAGCACGTAATAACAGCCCTAATCCGACAATTAAACAAAACAGTATTAACCCCCACGCCAATTCTGTCTCCCGGAGAGCCAGCGCAATCAATACCGGCATAAAGGTACCAAAGGTTTTAATGCCAATGAGATTACGCATCAAAACAACGACAAACGCCCCCAAAGGCACCATCAGTAATATCTTATATACATTCTGACTTTGTACTGGCAAGGAATACAGAGAAAATTCCATGATGTGCGACCCTTTTAGCGCCGCACGTGACTCTGCAATATCCACCAATTCCCGTAGTGTTTTTGCTACAGAAAATTGGAGGCTCATTTCACTTCCCCCCTCGACAGAAAATGGTTTCTGATCGCCAATTTGCCATATTACAAAATTAGCAGGCAGACCTTCCTTCCCATCCTTTATATTGAGCGCGCGCCATTGGCTCCCATCGTGAACCTGTATCCAAGATTCCAGTTCAGAATAACGCTTGCCGTCTTCTAGACGAAGACCTTGAATTATCCTAGTAGGAATGCGCGCACCCGCTAAAATCCAGCTAATACCTTTAGCAGGATTACGGGAATTACTAATATGTTCAAGCAGTAATCTTAGCTCGGGAGCTGGGGAAGCAGCATTTAATTGCTGAATGACTTGCTGTGAAAAAGAAACTGTATCCGCAGATTGCTGTCTTGCTTTATCAAGTAGTCCTTGGATGACTGACCGGAAATTCTCGGGATACTCTGGTACTGATGGATAAGGTGGTCGTTTACCTGGATCAGATACTTTTTCCACATCCTCATAAATCATGGCACGATAGAATAGCATCTGCTTCCCCTGCGCACGTCGCTTCGCCCACAAAGCTGTACGCCCACTATCGTCTTGTTCAATGGCTAATCCATAATTAGCGCCGATGAAATCCTCGGCAATAATAGTATAACTAGGCGAATTGAGAGGAAGCGGCAAGCTCACTTTTACGCTGGTGTCCGGTTTTGCACGAAAGCTGATGCTCGCTTCCACATTCCAGACTTCTGCCTGCTCAGAGGGTGTTAAAGGCAATCCCAATACAACGACTTTATAGGCAGCCAAACCTAGTCCTATAGCACACAACACTATGATTAACAGTAGTAAATGAAGTTGTCTCATTCAGGGATAATCAACTCATCTAAGGGGTCACATTTTTTCTTTTTTTCTTCACGTGACCGCAATCAGCTTTACTCAGATGAGTGTGCGCCGGATCAATCAGCGCAACATTCGCAAGTGCTTTACGGCCAAGCAGAATGGGATAATTTAACGCCCGTCGATCAATCAGATTAAATTCAACGTTACGCACCTCATTTGCTAAACAAATATCCATCGTAATAATATGGCGTTCTTGTGAAATGCCGCTATGTTGTTTAATTTTATGTGAACGAACAATGGGACGCTCAATTTCAATAGTCCGGTCTGGTTTGCCCTTTTCAGTTCCGAAATCAAGAATAAACCGCACCCAATCTTTATTCCCTTTCTTGAATATGTGAATGTCACGCGCACTCATGGACGAAGTATTTGCACCAGTATCCAGACGGGCAAGCATTTTCAGGCCCCATGGCTCCAGTCGGATGGATTCTATCCATCCGAGGATCTGTTGTAACTCAGGCTGATCAGTTTTGTCATCGCTTAGTACTGAACCGCTTGCCATCAACAAAACGGTTGCTAAAAAAAAGAAAAGCCGCCCTCTTATGATTTTAATCATCAAACGATCCGAGATTACCTGCTCAAATAATAATATTATATTATCAATAAACCGCTCTCGACCACGCTTTTATTATCAATCAGTGAGTAATAATGGAGCGGGTGAAGGGAATCGAACCCTCGTCGTAAGCTTGGGAAGCTTCTGCTCTACCATTGAGCTACACCCGCGTGCTAGAATTATTACTTAGCAAAAATTTTGAGTTTATTCTACACAAGTCATATTTCAAATGTTACAACTCACCATTAATGGTCAGCCCCAGCATTTTGACAAGCCGCTGAACGTTCAGCAACTATTAGAGTGCATGTCATTACAGAATAAACGTATCGCTGTTGAACGCAATGGCGAAATTGTCCCTCGCAGTCAATTTGCCGTGCAAGCACTATCTGATGGAGATCGATTAGAAATTGTTGTGGCCGTAGGCGGGGGTTAATTTTTGCATTACTAATATCAAGTATTTCGCTATTCTAAACACAGCCTACTATTTTCATTACAGATTGACTCCATGGATGATTTCATTATTGCCGGTAAACGTTACGCTTCCCGACTTTTGGTTGGTACTGGTAAATATAAAGACTTCAACGAAACCCGCACTGCCATTGAGGCGAGTGGCGCACGAATTATAACGATCGCTATCCGCCGGACCAACATCGGCCAGAATCCCAATGAACCCAATCTGCTCGATGTCTTGCCACCTTCTCAGTATACATTGCTACCGAATACTGCTGGCTGTTATTCAGCTGATGAGGCTATCCGTACTTTGCGGCTTGCAAGAGAACTGCTTGATGGACACTCTCTGGTAAAACTGGAGGTACTCGGTGATCCGAGGACACTGTTCCCCAATGTAGTAGAAACCATTAAAGCTGCAGAAATTCTTATCAGAGAGAATTTTCAAGTAATGGTGTATACCTCGGACGATCCCATTATTGCTAAGCAACTGGAAGAAATTGGCTGTGTCGCAATTATGCCGTTAGCCTCGCTAATAGGCTCAGGAATGGGCATTCTCAACCCGTGGAATTTGCAGATTATCATTGATAACGCACGAATCCCTGTGTTGGTCGATGCTGGCGTAGGCACTGCATCTGACGCAACCATTGCAATGGAATTAGGTTGTGACGGTGTGTTAATGAATACCGCGATAGCTAATGCACAAAATCCGATTTTAATGGCTTCAGCCATGCGTAAGGCAGTAGAGGCAGGCCGCGAAGCTTATTTAGCTGGTCGTATGGCAAAAAAACCTTACAGCGCAAGCCCAAGCTCACCAACTGAAGGTATCTTACCAGCAATGATCAAGTGATTTTCATTTCGTATTATTCAAATAAATTTAAATACCTGTACTATTTTGTTATCCTCACGCGCTATTCGTAGCTATACGCTCCGCCAAGGCCGTATTTCAAACGCCCAGCGCAATGCTTATGAAACACTGCTACCGGAATACGGCATTCCTTTTTCGGCAAAACAATTAGATTTTGAACAGATTTTTAGGCGCAGCGCTCCTAGAATCCTGGAGATAGGCTCTGGCATGGGAGAAGCTACGGCTACAATTGCACAACAGCATCCTCAAAATGATTATTTGGCAATTGAAGTTCATACGCCGGGTGTTGGTAGCCTGCTTGGTCAAATCAATATGCTTGAATTATTGAATTTACGCATTATCCAACATGATGCAGTCGAAGTTTTGCAGCACATGCTCCCGGCAGATTCGCTCAATGGAGTCCATATTTTTTTCCCCGATCCCTGGCCTAAAGCACGTCATCACAAGCGCCGGCTAATCCAACCAGCTTTTGTTTCTCTTTTATGCAGGCATTTGAAGCCTGGTGGTTACCTTCATGTTGCCACCGATTGGAAAGATTATGCTGAGCAGATTCTTCTTGTTCTTAGTAGCGAAGATTTACTCACCAACACAGCGATCGATTATGCGCTACGTCCGCAATATCGCCCACTCACAAAATTTGAACAGCGTGGTTTACGATTGGGACACGATGTGTGGGATTTAATCTTTACCAGAAAACAGCATTAATCATGGTAAATGCGGAATAAAACAACGAATAGGCTGTCTGAATTTTTGTTTCAATAATTCTGGAGTAGAAGAGTAATAATGATTATTCTTACTCATCATCGCAGAATGTTGGCTTCTTAATGAGTGCTTAATTTCCCGGAACTCTTTCGAACGGCCAGACAGTGTATTTGTTTTTTATACTACAGTAAAATTTCACACAAGTTAGTTGAGAATTGATTCGAGAAATGTTAGTTTAAAAAAGGTATCGATAAAACTATCATCAAATATTAAATTATAGGTGATTATGATTTATGAAAATACCAAAATTTATCAGCAATTATTATATTCTAGGTCTGTCAGGTGTCATGATAGCGGTAATGGGGTTAACTGCATTTTTTCCCTCACCTTGGCAAGACAAGTCTATTTACGGTTATATAGAACCAGTGATTCTCTATCCTGACGAAATTTCATTAATTGCTAAACTAGATACAGGCGCTGTGACATCTTCACTTTCGGCTAAAGACATTCATATTTATGAAAAAGACGGTAAAGACTATGTAAAATTTAAAGTTTCTCATCCAGCTATCGATGAAACACCAGAATATGATCTGCCTGTTAAACATATTGTCAAGATCAAGAAACGTGCAAGCAAGGAAAAATCAAACAAATCTGATTTGCGCCCAGTTGTGAAGATGCCCATTTATTTCGACGGAAAGTCCTATAATATTATGGTTAACCTCATTGACCGCTCACACTTCTCAACACCGATGCTTTTAGGGAGAAAAGCGCTGGATAAATTTAATGCTATTGTAGATAGCACAGCCCAAAACACCATTCAATAATTCACTAGTGCAAGTATCTTAGAAGTCTTAGCATTTCTCAGAGTCCAGTTTTCATAAAAATACTTACTCATTTTCAGAAAAGTGAGTATCTCGTTATCTGGATCATTTATGGTTACAAGGCGGTGCCTTCCTAGATGCTGTCGCACTATAAATGTTTGTCATCTTCAACCAGATCTGCTGGCGCTCCAGTAAGGCGAAGGGGGAGCGTTTATAGATGATCATGTACAGTATTCTTTTTAATATTCCTACAGTGCTGCGAAATTCCACAGGTTAATTAATTATATATGTGCATTCAATTGTTATGAGAATTGCAATAATTGGCGCAGGTTGCTCTGGCCTTACTGCCATAAAGAATTTAGTTGAAATTGGCCTGAAAGATATTATCTGCTTTGAGAAAAATGACCAGATTGGTGGAAATTGGATATTTGCGGCCAATAAGAGTCATAGCAGTATTTGTGAAACGACACATATCATTTCCAGTAAATCGATATCGCAATTCAGCGATTTCCCAATGCCTGATGATTACCCTGACTATCCAAGCCACCAGCAGGTACTTGCGTATTTCCAGGCCTATGCCAAGCATTTTAATCTGGAAAAATATATTCGGTTTAATACTGCCGTACTGCATACCGAAGAAATCAGAAAAGAGGGCTGGCGACTATACCTGAATGATGGCAGTCAAATCGATGCTGATTACCTGCTCGTCGCAAATGGTCATCACTCAGTAGCGCGCCACCCTTCCTGGAAAGATGATTTTACAGGACAATATCTACATGCTCATGATTACAAATCTAATCGCGAGTTGGAAGGCAAGCAGGTATTGGTAGTTGGCGCAGGAAATTCTGGCTGCGACTGTGCTGTTGAAGCCAGTCGAGTGGCTGCGCGTGTGGATATCAGTCTCCGTTCACCGCAGTATATTATTCCTAAGTTCTTTATGGGAAAGCCAACCGATTCTTTTGCTGCGTCGCTTCAATGGTTACCACAAAATGTCCAAGACTGGTTCCAGAAAATCGCTCTTCGCATACAAATTGGCCGTTACCGTGATTATCAATTACCCGAACCAAATTTCTCACCAACCCAAGCACATCCCACCATCAACTCTGAATTACTCGACAAAATTCGACATGGGAAAGTACATCCACGTACAGGGATTAAACAAGTCTTAGGCCAAGCTGTATTTTTTGCAGATGGTTCTTCTACCCGATACGACGTGATCATAGCTGCCACCGGCTATAAAATTAACTTTTCTTTTTTTGAGCCAACTTTCATTAACTGGGAAAATGCAACCACTATCCCACTCTATCTGCGAATGTTTCATCCGGAGCATTCCCGCCTGGTTTTTATCGGATTGATTCAGCCACAAGGCTGCATATGGCCGCTTGCCGAAGTCCAAGCAAAGCTGGCAGCTCACCTGATTACTAATAAAATACAACTTCCGCCTAATTGGCGCGAGCAGGCATACCTTGAAGGCACACATACGGCACAGCAATTTATCCCGCACCCACGCCATTCTATTGAGGTACACTACCGACCATACTTAAAAAAGCTGAAGCAAATACTGCAATAGGTAAGTGAATAAATTCCTTAGCTGTTGAATCCCTTTGATTATTTATGCGAGTTGTCAGGATTTTCCTGCAGCGCTGCAAGATGCTTTTCCACATCCTCCTTGCTGAAACCAATAGCACTCGCCACGCGATCGGCGTGACTCTCACGTGATATTCCTGAGATTAATCGATGAGTTGGACCTGCTGGCAGAAACTCGACTTGCAGATAACTGCCTATACCCTCGTTTTGTAAACGCTCGCACAGCTCGTGGTTATGGGTAACCAGTATCGTTGTTGCGCCAAGCTTATGAAAACCCTTGAGCACATACTCGGAAAGCGTCATTTTTTCTTCAAAGGTGGTTCCCTCCGCTAACTCATCGAGGACAACCAGACTCAGTGAAGTCGAATTGAAAAAAATCTCACGAGTTTGCTTCAGTTCATGCGCAAAGCGCCCCATCCCCTCCTCCAGGCGTCCTGGCTCCGGTACCTGATAAAAAATATGGTCAGCCGGCGCCAGTCGCGCGGCAACTGCTGGAATATAGCCTCCCATCTGTCCCAATAACTGAATCTGCACGATTGTTTTGCAATAGGCCGTTTTTCCACCACTATTCGGACCGGTAATAATCAGCAGACGGTTAGCCGCATCCAACTTAATATCGTTGGGTACATAGTCTGGTTGTGCTCTGGCAAGCAATGGATTTTTTGCCTTCGTAACGGTAAGCACATGTTGCCCGGCCGTAACGATTTCAGGCAATGCCATTTCTTCACCGGCAGATTGCGCATAGCGACGCCAAGACAGCAATTCGTCGATCATGCCAAATGCTTCCAGCGCTTTAGCCAGATCAGGGCTTTGCCGGAAAAGCTTTTGCAAGGGGTAAATCACCTCATTCCGATCAGAAGAACTAACTGTCTGCATAATGATGGGAATAATCGGTACTGTCAGTATCAAGATACCATAACCGATATAGGTGGCGCCCAACTCGACCAGCATGTTCTGGAAGAAATAAAGCAAACCACTTACGATGGATAGAAAAATCAGCGTTGGCAACCATTTGAAGACAGACGGTCGAAAGCGGGGAATGGGCAAGTGACGCGGCTTCTCTTCCTTAGTTTTGAACTTGCCATCAATAACATAGATGGGGCCATACATCAAAGCATAGGTTCGTGAATCGCCAAAATCACGAATGGCCTGAATCAATTCTTTTAAATAAGTGCTTTGCACGGGCGGCAGTAAACTAGCCTCTTCAACCAGATTAACAGCGAATTCAGTACCTTCAATAAACTGATGATAACCATAACCGCCAAATTCAAGTTTTCCTGTTTTACTTTTTGGATTATCCGTGGTGAAGCCGCCTGCAAATTCTCCATAGAGGAGATAGTAAAGTGATTCTTCCCCCGACACCAATCTTTTGATGAAAGCATCAAGAGCAGCGAACAGTTCGGGGTTGGAAGCTAATTCACGTAATGCCTCCTGTTTTTTTTGTAACAATTGTGTGTCATGAGTAGGTCTAGCCAGTGAGCGATAAAGCACAGATTGCCCAATCTGGGCTTGCGCCCGATTGATTTCGTCAAATAAAGCATCAGCTTCTATGGCATTAAATGTCCTGCTATTCAGCGCGCCGTAATCAGATTCAGTCGGCTGCGTACCCCGTATGCCTGCAGGCTGTTTGCCAGTCGATAAAATAAACGGCTCACGCCAAATGGGAATGGAATTCGATTCTGTTGCATCATTCATGTTTTTTCCCCGATTTTGACAAAATAAACTTTCGTAATAACTTACATGCTCCTAACTTTATCTGATTTTCTTTCAAGATACGGTTAGATTTGAACTTGATAGCTCACCAAAAAAACTGATCAACACCCCGTCAGCATCCACTAGACCATAAACCAAGCATAAAAATGGTATCACCGGAATAAAATTAATTCTTGGAATCTGACGCATCTATGCCGCACATGCATGGCATAATCGAGCAAAGCGATCTCCGAGCGATCAATGATTACTTTACCTTATAAACATTGATAACGACATTTTGAGTACAGTTGCCTCTTGAGCTATCAAAAAATCGGCTCAGGCATTCCTATCATGCAAATAACAAAAAAATTGCCCCGTTTACTTATTGTCTTCTTTATAGCCACACTGTTGGCTTACGCAGGCTGGTACTTAACACGCAAACCACCCCCGGAAGTTGAGCTTGCCACGATTTCGCGCGGCACAGTGGAAGCCACTATCGTCAATACGCGTGCAGGCACGGTCAAGGCTTGCCGACGCGCCAAACTAGCCCCTGCTGTTGGAGGGCAAATCGTCAAACTACCAGTGGATGAAGGCGATCGTGTCAAGCAAGGGGAAATTTTGCTAGAGCTATGGAATGCCGATCTGGTAGCGCAACATGAACTTGCCAGACAACAATTGGCGACCGCCAAAAGCCGGCAACGCGAAGCTTGCATCATGGCTGAAAATGCGCAACGTGAATCAATTCGTACGCAGAAACTCGTTACGCAGGGATTTGTCAGTCCACAACGGGCCGAAGACGCCGATGCCAATGCCCAAGCCCGTCAGGCAAGCTGTGCAGCGGCAGCAGCAGAAGCCAAGCGTGCACAGGCACAAATCGAAGTCACGCAAGCCAACCTGGATCGCACTATACTATACGCACCATTTGCTGGCATCATTGCTCAAGTCACAGGTGAATTGGGTGAATACACGATGCCCTCCCCGCCGGGTATTCCTACCCCCCCTGCGATTGATTTGATCGATGACGCCTGCTTGTATGTCAGCGCACCCATGGACGAAGTGGATGCCCCTAAAATAATAATCGGACAGGAAGCGCGCATCACGCTGGATGCGCTGCCTGGTCAGACCTTTGCCGGTACAGTGCGCCGTATTGCGCCATATGTCACAGAAATTGAAAAACAAGCACGGACGGTAGATGTTGAGGTCAATTTTACAGAAAGTTCAAACTACGCTTTGTTAGTTGGTTACAGTGCTGATGTTGAAGTGATCATTGACCGGCATGAACATGTCTTGCGTATTCCAACGCAAGCTATCCGCCAGCAGAGTAAGGTGCTGGTATTGGGTCAGGGCGACCACCTGGAGGAGCGTACGCTGGAAACAGGACTGGCTAACTGGGCATTCACGGAAGTCATCAGCGGTTTGAAAGAAGGGGATCAGGTATTGATGTCCTTTGATGATGAGGATATTGCTGCCGGTGTAATTGTCGTACCGAAAACAACTCAGTCATGATTCAATTTTCAGCTATTACCCGCATTTTTCATATGGGTGATCAGGAAATTCATGCGCTTGATCACATTGATCTGGAAATTTCCTCAGGTGAATACGTATCCATCATGGGCCCTTCCGGCTCGGGCAAATCTACCCTGCTCAATATAATGGGGCTACTCGACAAGCCGGACAGCGGGCGCTATCAACTCGACGGCAGAGATGTCACTGATTTAACCGAAACCGAACAGGCACAGGTGCGCCGCGAAAAAATTGGCTTTGTCTTTCAATCCTTTCATCTGGTGCCTCGTCTTACTGCAGCAGAAAATATCGAACTACCATTAATTCTGACAGGCATTTCCCCTGCTGAACGCAAAGCACAAGTAGAAGAAGCGCTACATGCCTTTGATTTGAGCGAACGTGCGCAGCATCGGCCGGCTGAATTATCTGGTGGCCAGCGCCAGCGGGTAGCGATTGCACGCGCGACTATCCTGCGCCCCACCGCACTGCTGGCGGATGAGCCTACCGGTAATCTCGATCATCGCATTGGTTCAGAAGTGATGGCGCTGCTGGAAGATTTGCATCATGCTGGCACCACGCTCATTGTGGTGACACATGATCGCGAACTGGGGTCACGCGCCCACCGCCGTATCGCCATGCGCGATGGTCAGATCGTGGCAGATGAACAATGAAGCTACGGGACACCTTGCAATTTTCGTTCAAGACGATCACAAGCTACCCTACCCGCTCCTTTCTTATCATCCTGGCGATGGCGCTGGGTGTGGCCGCAGTTGTCATTCTGACCGCACTGGGCGATGGCGCGCGTCGTTATGTAGTTCATGAATTCTCTTCCATCGGCACCAATCTGATTATCGTTTTACCTGGCCGTGCTGAAACAGCTGGGAATTTCCCAGGAGCAACCATGGGGCAGACACCACGTGATCTGACGCTGGAAGATGCACGCTGGCTCGGTCAGCTCCCCCAAATCCGGCGCTATGCTCCCCTCAATGTAGGCGCTGCGGAACTTGCTGGCGCCAGCCGCTTGCGGGAGGTGACGGTGCTCGGCAGCACTGCGAACTTCTTGCCTATCCGTCATATGCAATTGGCTCAAGGCAGCTTTCTTGCAACTGGATCAGAATTTAGTGCGCAAATCGTCCTGGGAGCAAAATTAGCTGAAGAGTTTTTCCCTGATGGCAATGCCGTCGGCCAGCGGGTCAGGCTGGCCGACCGACGCTTCATGGTCTCAGGCGTGCTTGCCAGACAGGGAGAAACACTGGGGTACAATTCGGATGAGATTGTCATTATTCCGATTAATCATGCCCAAGCACTATTCGATACCACCTCGCTCTTTCGCATCCTGCTCGAAGTCAGAAACCGGAATGATATTTCATCTGCCAAACAAGCCATTCGTGAAACATTGATTCAACGTCACGATGGCGAAGATGATACTACTGTGATAACTCAGGATGCCGTCTTATCCACTTTCGACCGTATTTTGCGGGCACTGACGCTGGGCGTGGCCGGCATTGCAGCAATCAGTCTGGCGGTAGCCGGTGTTCTGGTAATGAATGTGATGCTGGTGGCAGTCAGTCAGCGTACGGCTGAAATCGGCTTACTCAAAGCAATTGGTGCTCCTGCAAGTGATATTCGCCGCTTATTTCTCACTGAAGCTGCCTGGTTATCCCTCACTGGCGCCATCTTCGGTTTTATCTTGGGCCATTTGGGTAGCTTACTGATACGCCTGGCCTATCCACAACTGCCCGCCTGGCCGCCTGTCTGGGCCAGTCTGGCCGGTATTGTCGTTGCGCTGGCAACCGGCATCATTGCCGGTTTGTTGCCTGCCGCGCGTGCAGCGCAGCTAGACCCTGTCAAGGCACTGAGTGGTAAATAAATGAATATCTTCGATACATTCCATTTTGCCCTCGATGCGTTGTCTGCCCACCGGCTTCGCACATTGTTGTCTGCATCAGGCATTGCCATCGGCATTGCGGCTGTCATCCTGCTCACTTCGATTGGAGAAGGCATTCAACGTTTCGTACTAGCTGAATTCACCCAATTTGGTACCAACATCCTGATTGTCACCCCCGGGAAAATCAAAACGCATGGTAGAACAGTCGGCTCCATTGGCAGCGCGCGTATCCTGACGATTGAAGATTCACTGGCTTTGAAACACTCGCGTTATGCCCAGTACGTCAACGCAAGTGTGATGGGCAATGCTGAAATCCGTGCGGAAGGCCGTAGCCGGCGTGTCACAGTCTACGGCTATGGTCCCGATTTTGACAAAGCATTCAATATGAACGTGGCGATTGGCCAGCCCTTGCCTGCGGATGATCCCCGCAATCCACGCGCATTTGTCGTGCTTGGCGCCAAAGCACACAGCGAGCTATTTGGTAGCACTAATCCGCTTGGTGCGATTCTACAGGTAGGCGGCTCGCGCTTCCGCATCGTTGGTGTCATGGCGCCTAAAGGGCAAATACTGGGATTTGATCTGGACGACACGGTGTTTATTCCTACTGCCCGTGCACTGGAAGTTTTCAATCGTGAAGGTCTGATGGAAATCCAGATAATCTACCCGCCAGATGCACCTTTGCAAGCCGTCACAGATGATGTGCGACGCATTCTGATCGAACGACACGGACGTGAGGATTTTACAATGACCCCGCAGCAACAAATGCTCAGCACCCTCTCCACCGTCCTGAATGTTCTCACCTTTGCTGTTGCCGCCCTGGGTGGCATCTCGCTCCTGGTCGGCGCCGTCGGCATGGTAACGCTGATGCATATTTCCGTCACTGAGCGCGTGGCAGAAATTGGCCTGCTCAATGCACTAGGGGCTACTCGCGCCCGTATCCGCCTGCTGTTTTTGCTGGAATCCACAGTACTCTCGACGCTGGGTGGATTAGCCGGACTCGCGATTGGAGTGCTACTGGCCTCATTGCTCAAAATCGTGGCAAGCGATTTACCCGTCAGCATCCCTTGGGACTTTGTCATGGCCGCATTGGGCGTCTCCGTATTAATCGGCCTGGCGGCAGGTGTCGCTCCCGCCATGCAGGCCGCGCGGCTTAATCCGATTGATGCATTGCGGACGGAGTAGGCACTATTATTCATAAGTGGAAATGAGCCCACAGGAAGTGAAATGACGTTCTCAATAAGTTCTATTATTTTTATTGCATTACCCGCTTGACAACGCATTACTCCGATTTTTCTTTTGCGGAAAAAGAATCATCGGTTTCAACTTGCTTGATTTCAGGCGCTATTTCAGCTACTGGCTGTTCAGGAGGCCGTTTGAGTTTTCCAATCAGCACAAAAAATAGCGGCACAAAAAATATTGCTAGAAATGTAGCGGCCAACATGCCGCCAAATACGCCCGTGCCGATCGAATGCCGGCTCGCTGCACCCGCGCCGGAAGCAATCACCAACGGGAACACCCCGAGAATAAAAGCCATGGAAGTCATGATAATAGGCCGGAAGCGAAGACGTGCCGCTTCCAGTGCAGCTTTTTCCAGCGCCAAACCAGCTGCATAGCGCTGACTAGCAAACTCCACGATTAGAATCGCATTTTTAGCGGCCAGTCCAATCAAGGTGACTAATCCGATTTGGAAATAAATATCATTGCTGAGATCACGCGACCAGATGGCCAGCAACGCTCCCAGAATACCGAACGGAATTGCCAGAATGACCGCAAATGGGATAGACCAGCTTTCATATAAAGCAGCCAATACCAAAAACACCATGAGTAATGCAAAGAAAAATACCAATACGGATTGCCCGCCAGCCTTGCGTTCCTGGAAGGATATCCCGCTCCAATCGAGCGTATACCCTTTTGGAGTCAATATTTCATTTGCTACTTGCTCCAGTGCATCCAACGCCTGTCCTGAGCTATAGCCTGGGGCGGCGCTCCCCAGCACCAGCGCTGAATTGAAACCATTAAAATGAGTAACCGGGTCAGGTCCGCTGTTAAACTCGGTGGTCACGACGGAATCCAGCGGAATCATGGTGGATGTGCCACCGTTCTGGGCACGCACATAAATCTTGCTGATATCATCCGGATTGGAGCGGTATTCTGGCAATGCTTCGGTTTGCACCCGGTAGATACGACCAAATTTCACAAAATCGTTGATATACAGATTGCCAAAATAAGCCTGCATGGTATCGAAGACTTCAGAAATAGGCACACCTAGTGCTTTGGCCCGCTCCCGGTCGACCTGTGCATAAAGCCTGGGCGCGCTTATACGGAAATTGGTGTTCGCTACCGCAATTGCTGGATGTTCCATGACCTTACTCACAAATTCCTGAGCAACCGCCGCGAATTCGGCAAAATCACCTCCGCTCGGATCTTGCAGTTGAACTGAGAACCCACCGGTAGAACCGAGCCCGCTGATCGAAGGTGCATTAAACGCCAGAATCAAGGCTTCAGGAATTTTGGCAAATTCCTGAAAAGCCGCCTCAATCAGACCGGGAACCTGCGCATGCTCACTTTCGCGGGTATCCCAATGATTTAATGGAATAAACATCGTTGCCTGATTGGTTCCCCGGGTACCGAACACAAAATTCTGGCCAGCCAGCGTATCGGTTGAATGAACTGCCGGAATTGATTGAAAGTAGCTTTCGATCTTGCTCAGCACCTCGGTTGTTCGCCCTAGAGAAGCACCATCTGGCAACTGGACAACAGTAATAAAGTACCCCTGATCTTCTTCTGGCAGAAAACTTCCCGGGGTAACCCTAAACAGACCAAGGATAACAATGATCAAAACCAGGAAGATTGCCATGGCTATCACCGAGCGCTTAAGCAGAATACCGACTGTTCCTGTATAGCGTGTTTGCATCCAATCAAACGATCGATTAAATAATTCCCAGAACCGGTTAGGGGAACCATGGCTCGGCTTGAGAACCAGGGCACACAAAGCAGGACTAAGAGTCAATGCCACGAGCCCGGAAATAGCGACAGACAACGCAATGGTAATGGCAAATTGTTTGTACAATTCGCCAGTAATCCCTCCCAAAAAGGCAGCTGGCACAAATACAGCAGTCAGCACCAGCACAATCGCAATCAGAGGACCGGTGACCTCCTCCATTGCTTTCTTGGCTGCATCCTTGGGTGATAATCCATTCTGGCTCATATGTCGCTCAACATTTTCCACCACTACGATCGCATCATCCACTACGATACCAATGGCCAGAACCATACCGAACAAGGTAAGCGTATTAATGGAAAAACCCAGAGCCGCCATACCAGCCAATGTTCCGATCAGCGAAATGGGAACGGCGACTGTGGGAATGATCGTCGCTCGCCAGCTTTGCAGAAAAAGAAAAACGACCAGAATGACCAACAGTGTTGCTTCAACGAGGGTCTTCACGACTTCCTTGATGGAAACATCAATAAATACGGTCGTATCATAGGGAATATCATGCGAGACCCCGGCAGGAAAGCTTTTGGCCAGCCTATCCATTTCTGTGCGTATCCGTTCAACAGTATCGAGTGCATTAGCCCCGGGGGAAAGAAAAGTCAATAGAAAAGTATTAGGCTTACCGTTCCAGCGCCCTTGAAGATCATAGGATTGCGCCCCCAGTTCCACCCGTGCGACATCCCGCAACCGCACCATCGAGCCATCCGGATAAGCACGAACAATCATATCCTCAAATTCCTTAACCTCGCTCATCCGGCCGCGGGTAATGACCGGAATAGTAAGTTCAGTTCCTTGCGGCATAGGCTCCCGCCCGATCCTGCCGGCGGGGAAATCCCGGTTTTGCTCGCGCACGACAGCCGCAATTTCACTTGGCGTGAGATTGAGTTGTGCCATACGGATAGGATCGAGAATTAACCGCATGGAATAATTCTGACCACCAAAAATAGTGGCATCACCAACTCCAGGCAACCGCTTAACGTTATCGAGAATTCGCAGCAATGCATAATTCGAGAGATAAACAGTGTCATGCTTGGGATCGGTGGAGCTCAAGGCAATGACCGCTAACAAATCAGGCGAAGTCTTTTTCACGGTGACTCCCTGACGAATGACTTCATCAGGCAACTGTGGCTCGGCTAGGCGCTGCCGGTTCTGCGTCTGCACCTGAGCAATATCAATATCTGTTCCGATCTCGAACGTGAGCTTCATTGTCATGTGGCCATCATTCGTGCTGGTCGATTCGTAATACAGCAGATTATCGATACCAGGCAACTGCACCTCAATCGGGCGTGCGACCGCTTCTGCAACGACTTCAGCACTGGCACCGGGATAATCTGCATCGATTTGCACCATAGGAGGAGTAATTTGCGGAAACTGCGCAACGGGCAGCGCCTGCAAAGCAACCAGACCCAATACAACAATGATGATCGATAACACCGACGCAAAAATAGGCCGGTCAATGAAAAAATGTGAGTTCATGGCACGTTATGCGCAATTAATTCTTCCGCATGAATAAGGAATGAAGTTTTTTCCTGCTGATATTGAATAATATTTACACGTGTTCCCGGCAGAATTCGATGAAATCCATCTACCACTACCCGTTCTCCTACGTGCAACCCTGATTCGATCAACCATTCATGATTATGCCAGGCGCTGGCATAAATCGGCCGCAGTTCTGCTTTCTCCTCCTCATCAATCACATAAACAAATGAGCCACTCGTTCCTTGCTGCACAGCACGCTGAGGTATGAGGATAGCGTCGGTCCGGATATAGCCCTTGATGCGAATTTTGACGAACTGGCCAGGGTAAAAATAAGACTGTCCAGGCTCTTTTCCCCCTTCCGGATTAGGAAACGTGAATCGTCCCTGCAGTGTGCCTGTTTCCGGCCGCAAGGCAACATCCGCAAAATCCAGTACTCCTTCCTCTGGATATACGCTTCCATCCGAAAAAGTCATCACCCCGCGTAATTGAAAAAGATCCGGCCTTTGCACTTTAAGTTCAGCAAGCTCGCGACGGCGGCGCAGCAGATAGCTTTCAGGAACGCTGACATTGACATACATGGGATCGAGCTGATCAATAGTCGCCAACAGGGTAGTCTGGGCAGAAATTAACCGTCCTTCATAGAAATGGCTACGGCCGATACGGCCATTTACCGGTGCGGAGATCAGGGTATTGTCCAGATCAAATTTTGCTTTTACCAGATCATTTTGTGCTGCCTCCAGTGCAGCTCTGGCTGCCAGCACTTCAGCTTCAGCATCATCAACATTTTTCTTGCTGACAGCCTGTTTCTCCAGCAATGGTTTCACACGCGCCAAATCCTGCTTTGCCTGGGTCAAGCGCGCCTGAGCTTCGGCCACTTTGGCTTTGCTGCTAAGGTAAATGGCTTTAAATGGCACAGGATCAATCAAGTATAGCCGGTCTCCTTTTTTTACATTCCGGCCCTCAGTAAAATAAACTTGTTTGATAATGCCACTGACCTGCGATCGGATCTCCACCGGGCGGAAAGCTTCAGTCTGTCCGATAAATTCCGCTTCATCTTCAACCGCCCGGGCAGTGACCGTAATGACTCCCACTTGAGGAACAGGCGGCGATGAGTTAGTAGGCGTTTTCTCGGCGCAACCAGCAAGCAGGACCAGGAATAACCCGATACTCACGCCTGCCACGGTATGCTCAACTCGTGTGGTTAATGCGGTTAGCCATTGAATCGTTTGGTCCATAAACTTGACTCTTAATTATGCTGAAAAGAAGACTATACGATAATTAACGTTCTACTGAAAACTCCACTCCCTGAAGAAGTGGATATTAGTGGCTCGCTCGCAAAGAGATTTTCTAGCAGTAAATATTGATGACAAAAATTGATCATTATGGCATCCAGCCACCACCCAAGGCTTTATAGAGCTGGACAACAGAAACCAGATGAAGGCGGTGTGTTGCCATGAGCGCAAATTCAGCATCGAACAGAGTGCGCTTGGCAAGAAGCACATCGACATAGCTGGTAATTCCCCCTTCATAACGAAGGTCAGCTACCTGCAAAGCTGAACGCAACGCCTCGACCTGTTGTTGCTGCGCCTTGCGCTGATCGTTGGCAGTACGAATAGCCACCAGCGCATCTTCCACTTCCCTGAATGCAACCAGAATAGTTTGCTCGTATTGCGCCAATACTTGTTTCGCACGCGCTTCTGCAGCCCGCTGTTCAAAACCAAGGCTTTGTGCGTTCAGCAGCGGACCCGCCAATCCGATTCCGCCTACACCAAAATCGCTATCAGAGAGCAATAGATTAGATAGCGATGGGCTAGCCACACCTAGAAAACCGGTCAATGACAGCTTGGGAAACCGCTCTGCTTTGGCCACCCCGATTCTGGCAGTAGCAGCCGCCAAGTTTTGTTCAGCCTGAAGAATATCAGGGCGCCGTTGCAATAATTCGGAAGGTAAACCAGCCGGTACTTCAGGTGGTACAACCTGCTCTGTCAGAGAACGCCCGCGCACAATCGGTAACGGCGTTCTTCCCAGCAATACACTGAGTTCATTTTCTTTCTGGACCATTAACCGCTCCAGTTCAGACACCCGCGCAGCCGCATTGGCACGCTCAGCCTCGAATTGATCCAGGTCAAGGCGGGAAATGACCCCCTCTTGCAGCTGCGCGCGCGAGATGGCCACCGATTCTTCCCACGAAAAAAGTGCGCGCCGGGCGATATCCAGCTGCATATCAAATTGCAACAGATCAAAATAGGACTGCGCTACTGCACTAACCAGCGTTAGAATGATAGCGCGCCGGTTTTCCTCGCGCGCAAGCAGATCCGCACGCGCCGCTTCATTGGCGCGGCGTATCCTCCCCCAGATATCCAGTTCCCAATTGAGCGTTGCCTGTCCGTAATAATTGAAAGGCGTCGGAAATCCGGGACGAAGAAATCCACCAAGCGTACCAAGTGCGGGCGCATTAGCTTCTATATCGATTTTGGGGACGAAATCCATGCGTGCGGTATTTAGACGAGCCTGTAGTTCCTCAACGCTCGCTACAGCTTGCTTGAGATCCTTGTTCTCTTGAAGTGCATGATTGATCAGTCGTTGCAGTTCTTCATCGTGCAGAAGCTCCCACCAGGGAAGATTGGCAATAGATTGCCCTTCCGTCTGAGTCATACGAAAATTGTCAGCGAGATCGATGTGAGGCCGCGAGTAATCAGGCCCCATGGCACAAGATGCAATCAATAGGAATGGAAGCAAGGACACTGTGCGCAAGCAGCAGCGATAGCGCTTCATTCCTATCAGGCAGGCCATGAATAATTCCTTGCTACACTCAGCAAAAGTCCACCTGATCACGTCCATCAGTTTAAAGACGATAACCAAAGTAACTGCCGTCATTCGACGATGAGAACGGTTTAGCTGCAACAACATGCCATTTCCTATTAATATTCACTGTAAAACGTCACAACCTGAATTATTTCATGTTTCTGTCACTTATATGTCTTATTGAGGGGAATCAGCTGCCACATTGATCATCCAACTGATGCCGAAGCGGTCAGTAACCATGCCAAAACAAGGTGACCAGAATGTCTTGGTCAACGGCATCTGTACCTGACCCCCGTCGGCGAGTACAGCAAAAGCACGCTCAGCTTCGGTTACTGCCGGCACAGTCAGCGACAGAGAAAAACCGCCGAAGTTTGCGCCTTCCTGGCAGCCGTCAGAAGCCATCAGTGTACTGCCACCGATGCGGAAAGCAGCATGCATGATTTTGTTGTCAAAGCCTGCTTGCAGCATGCCAGGCGGTGGAGGTTCAGGACTGTCTTTGTGGCGCAACAGCATCTCCACTTGTGCACCAAGTGCGGTACGATAGAAATCAAGCGCTTCTTCACAGCGCCCGCCGAAGAACAAATAAGGTTGGATTATTGTGTTTGGCATGGCAGTTCCTTGAATTTAAGATTAGGCAAGCGATGGCTGTGGCAAGTCATTCCCATTCTAAATCAAAACTTACTTTGCCGGCTTTTGCTTGTCATATTGTTTATACTGTCTGCAGCTCGCCTTCTCTTTATTTTGTTTTAGAAATGGAATAAATCCCCTTTCCCGAATATGCAGCGCCGAAATACGCTTGCTCAAGCATGCACCAGTGTCTTGAAGCCGCCGTATGCCATTTTCTGGCAATCAAATGGCTGATTATATGGATCGCACATTTCCTTGATTCGTGGATCAGTCATAATCCTGGCGTTGACAGCATCGCGATGCTCACGCGATTCGAACACGACCCAAGCAAATACTACAGTATCATCCGGACCGGCACCCGCTAGCTTCTTAAATGAAACCATATCTTTCACTTCCAAATCGTCACCAATGCATTCCCAATAATCGAGCGCGCCGTGCTCCTTCCAGATCTGGCTCGCTTGCTCAGCCAAGCGTTTGTAATCATTAACTTTGTCTTTCGGAAGCGGAATCACGAATCCATCTACATAGTTGCTCATACCATGATCTCCTTGCTAAATAATAGTGATTTGAGCGAAAAAGTCCATTTTATCTGACTTATATAGCTGTAAAGCCTGCACCACCGCCGCTGTACCCAAGTGCGTGCTGCGTCAGGCACATCCTTAGCCTCCCTTACACCCGCAAATACTCTTTCTTCTCCCCCAACCAGCGTTGCAGATGACGCTGAGCAGCTGCAGGATAGTCATGCAACAGGTATTCAGCGGCAGTCCGTGCAGCCTCAAGCAAATCCATGTCCTGTTGCACATCAGCGAAGCGCAGCATCGGTATGCCGCTCTGGCGGGTACCCAGAAACTCTCCCGGGCCGCGCAGTCTGAGATCCTGCCGGGCGATTTCAAAACCGTCGGTATGCTCAAAAATGATGCGCAGCCGCTGCCGTGCGATTTGAGATAATGGTTGCTGGTATAGCAGCACACATATCCCTACCTCACTGCCGCGGCCGATACGGCCACGCAGTTGGTGGAGCTGTGACAATCCCATTCGCTCCGCATGCTCAATCACCATTAGCGAAGCGTTCGGTACGTCGACACCGACTTCAATCACGGTGGTCGCAACCAGCAGCTGAATCTCTCCCTGGCTGAATGCAGTCATGATGGCTGATTTATCCTGTGCATGCAGCCGTCCGTGTACCAGGCTGACCTTTAAATCTGGAAAAGTCTGGCTGAGCACTGTATAGGTTTCAACTGCTGTTTTAAGCTGCAGAGCTTCGGATTCTTCGATCAAGGGACAGACCCAATAAGCCTGTTTGCCTGCATGGCATGCCTCCCGGACACGGGCAACCACTTCACTGCGCCGGCTTTCATCGATCAATTTAGTGATCACCGGTAATCTACCCGGCGGTAATTGATCGATGACCGATACTTCCAAATCAGCATAATAACTCATCGACAGCGTGCGCGGGATGGGTGTTGCGCTCATCATCAATTGATGCGGAAGCCAGTTTGTCTCACTGCCTTTGAGGCGCAAGGCCAAGCGTTGATGAACGCCGAAACGGTGCTGTTCATCGACAATTACCAGCCCCAAGCGGGAAAACTGGACTTGCTCCTGAAACAAGGCGTGCGTCCCCACAGTCAGCATGGCATTACCCGCCGCAATTTCTGTCAATTCATGCGCACGCTGCTTCTTTGTCTGGCTCCCAGACAACCATGCCACAGTGACACCGAGCGGTGCGAACCAGGATAGAAATTTTTGATAATGCTGCTCAGAAAGTATCTCCGTTGGCGCCATGACGGCGGCCTGATAACCGTTTTCAATCGCCTGCAAAGCCGCCAGTGCAGCCACAATCGTTTTGCCGCTGCCCACATCACCTTGTAACAGTCGTTGCATGGGATTCGCAGCAGAAAGGTCGCGTTTGATTTCAGTCAGTGCTTTTTTTTGAGCATCAGTCAGATCGAAAGCAAGCGATGCGAGCAGTGCCTGCGTCAAATGGTTCTTCTCCTGCAAAACGGGCGCCCGATAGCTTCGCCGCTGACGATAATGCATGCGCATGGATAATTGCTGCGCTAATAGCTCATCAAATTTGATGCGGCGCCAGGCTGGATGAGTGCGATTTTGCAGTAACCCCATGGCGATATCAGGAGGAGGCTGATGTAGTAGCCAGATACTTTCTCTAAATCCTATCAGCTGATACTGCGTCAATATCGTTTCTGGCAGTGTTTCTGCTAAGAAATCAGTGTTACGGCTATCTCTTAAAATTTGTTGAATCAGTTTGGTGATAGTTGATTGCGCAACACCGGCTGTTGTCGAGTAGATAGGCGTTAAGGTATCAGCAAGTGGCGCTTCCTCATGCACAGACCGGCATTTGGGATGAATCATCTCTGCGCCAAAGAAACCAGTACGCACTTCGCCAAGCACCCTGAGCCGGACCCCTGGCGAGTAGGCTTTCACTTGAGCTGGATAAAAATTAAGAAAGCGGATAAAAAGGACGCCGCTGGTATCCTTTAACTGGCATACCAGCTGCCGCCGTGGATGGGTGATAATCTCGCAATCAACGATCACCCCTTCGATCTGAACAGTTTTACCTTCAGGAATGTCTCTGATGGGGTAAAGCCGAGTCTCATCCTCATAGCGAAGGGGTAAATGCAGAAGCAGATCTAATTCATTGTGTATACCCAACTTGACCAGCTTTTGCTGCAGTGGCTGATTGATCCAGGAAAAAGGATTGCTCTTGAGCGTGTTCAAGTGAGTCGCTTAATTATCCTTCGTTATGCTCTTTCTGCCTGAATGGCCTACGCTATCACCCTTCATTTAGGTAACACCATCACTGCATCTATTTCAACCAACGCACCGCGCGGCAGCGCTGCCACGCCGATCGCTGCCCGCGCTGGATAAGGCTGGCTAAAATGATTGGCCATGATTTCATTGACTTTGGCAAAATTGGCAAGATCCGTCAGATAGACATTTAATTTGACGATATCACCCAAACCGCCGCCGCTTGCCACTGCAACCGCTTTCATATTATGTATGACACGTTCAATTTGTGACTCGATACCTTCGACCATCTGCATCGTCACGGGGTCGAGACCGATTTGACCAGAAAGATAAACCGTCTCTCCCCCGCTCACACGTATTGCCTGCGAATAGGTGCCAATTGCTTGCGGTGCTTCAGTCGTCTGGATAATTTGTTTATTCATTTTATCTCCTCAAATATTAAGATAATATAGCTTCAGTCAATAATTTTCATTTAGGCGCCTGGTCAAACTTCAATGCACCTCTCTTTGTTACAGCAATTCTGATAACCCAAACAAATCCATGCAAAAACTCGTTATTCATGGCGGTAAGCCGCTTAGTGGCGAAATTAACATTTCTGGTGCAAAAAATGCAGCACTACCCGCACTGTGCGCCTCATTACTGACCAACGACACACTCAAACTCAGAAATGTCCCTGATCTCAAAGATGTTTCGACCATGCTGCATTTGTTGCAGCAAATGGGCGTGGCCATCTTAACAAACGATCAAGCAGGAATGGAACTGTCAGCTGTTCATCTTACCAATCCAACCGCCCCTTATGAAATGGTCAAGACCATGCGTGCCGCCATTCTGGTACTTGGGCCGCTACTTGCCCACAAGGGTGAGGCCACCATTTCCTTACCTGGTGGCTGCGCCATTGGCCTTCGGCCGGTTGATCAGCATATTAAAGGTTTACAGGCCATGGGTGCAGAAATCATGATCGAACATGGCTATATTCATGCCAAAGCTAAAAAGCTGACTGGCACACGCATCGTGATGGATATCGTCACTGTGACCGGTACCGAGAATCTGATGATGGCAGCCACGCTTGCTACTGGCATAACGATACTGGAAAACGCTGCGCGTGAACCCGAGATCATTGATCTGGCGCAGTGCCTGATTAAAATGGGCGCAAAAATTGAAGGCGCAGGAACAAATGTCATTACCATTCAAGGTGTCAAGGCATTGCATGGTTGCACACATGATGTCATGCCTGACCGTATTGAAACAGGTACTTTCCTGACAGCAGTGACCGCCAGTAACGGCGATATTTATCTTAAAGGTGCCCGACCAGATACGCTGGATGCAATCATCAATAAACTACTCGAAGCAGGGGCCACTATCAATTCAGGAAAAAGCTGGATTCATCTCAGCATGAACAAGCCACCCAAATCAGTAAACGTGCGGACAGCACCCTACCCTGCTTTCCCAACGGATATGCAAGCCCAGTTCATGGCGCTCAACAGCGTCGCGAGTGGCACCGCCATCATCACTGAAACAATTTTTGAGAATCGCTTCATGCATGTTCAGGAATTGAAACGCATGAATGCGGATATCACAGTGGAAGGCAATACCGCCATCGTGCATGGAATACCCCGCCTTGATGGAGCGGGTGTCATGGCGACTGATCTGCGTGCGTCAGCCAGTCTGGTAATAGCAGGATTGATAGCGCGAGGAGAAACGGTCATTGACCGCATTTATCATCTTGATCGTGGCTATGAGCGCATTGAACAAAAGTTATCGCAACTGGGCGCCCAGATCGAGCGCATAAATTAAAAAAACCCCAGTAATGCTTACTGGGGTTGCATCAGCAGGATTTAAAGCATTAGCTACCGGATAATGCTGCTTGTTTATAGCTAATGACCACGGTAGCCAAGCGCGCATTCAATCCCATGACGGGAACAACCAACAGTTTCTTGCCATTGACGTCTGACATGATGGTAATTTTGCGTTGCTGAAGAACCTCAGCCGGATAGATTTCTTTCCCTTCTGCTTGTTCCAGTTTTTTATCGGTCGATACCAACAGTTTGCCTTCTTCACTGATCAATACGACACGTTCCGTTTCTTTCAGTTTAACCAACTCATTCAGGTATTGACTGACCTGATCAAGGTTGTTGCGAATCAATTCGCCACGCACTGCCCATGATAAAACTTGGCCAAAACGTTCTTCTTCTTTGTTATATTGGCTGTCGGCATACTCACGTGCTTTTCTAATAATGATGGCACGTTCAGTTTCAAGATTCTGGGCCATTTCAGTGCGCTCTTTTTCCAAACGGGATTCAGCTTGACTGACCGCAATATGTTTCCAGGCGAAAACCAGTAATATGATTCCTAGAAAAACCAAAAGTGACCATGCGGGCAATTGCATATGCTGAAGCTTGGCAATTGGGGCAAATTTTTGGCCCAATATATTAAATAGTGAGGCAGGTTTAGCCCACTCAACTTTATTTTTTTCGCTTTGCTCACCTTCATTTTGCTTGTACTGATCTGTCATGAAATAGCTCCTTGTTGATGTGACAGGAAAGAAAGGCTCCAATTATCCACTATTCCGGATTGAAGGCAAAGAAAAGTTCATAATATTTTGTATGGGGGATCTAAAGGAATGTTGTAAATTGAATCACTCTGTTTTTGATTGGATAAACAACTACAACAGAGGCCATTACAAAGAATTTGCCAATAGGAAAAATTCCAAACTCTCCAGCATCAGTAGCACGGTGATGCGGCTACAAAGCAAGACGTCATGAGACACATAATCACCTCCACAATAAAGCGCAACATGCGATGCGAATCCTGCTATATGTCATGATCTTAGCTTTCCAACTAAGCGGCCGATTACGGTTCTAGGTTAGAATATCGTCTTTCATAACCCTACAACTATCCAATTATATTCATTCGAAATGGAGAAAAAAGCCGCAGTGGAAAATAATGCCAAGACTTGGTCAGGGCGATTCAATGAACCTGTTTCTCAATTGGTGCAGCGATACACCGCCTCAGTTAATTTCGATAAACGAATGGCTGAATACGATATACAGGGATCGCTGGCACACGCGCAAATGCTTGCAGCAGTAGGTGTTATCAGCTCAGTTGATCTGGCCGCCATCGAGCTCGGACTCGGTCAAATTCTAGAAGAAATTCGCAATAACAGCTTTGACTGGCACATCGAGTTAGAAGATGTTCATCTTAATATCGAGAAACGTCTGACCACACTCATCGGCGATGCAGGAAAAAGATTACATACTGCCCGTTCCCGTAATGATCAGGTTGCAACCGATATCAGGCTTTATCTACGGGCCTCGATTGATGACATCATCACTCTCATCAGGAAAATGCAGCAAGCTTTATTGGATCTAGCCGAGCAACATACTGAAACAGTGATGCCGGGTTTTACCCATCTGCAAGTAGCCCAGCCTGTTTCATTCGGCCATCATCTCATGGCTTATTATGAGATGTTATGCAGAGATTCAGAAAGGTTGCTGGACTGTCGCAAGCGTGTCAATAAATTACCGCTGGGAGCGGCGGCACTGGCTGGCACCAGCTACCCCATTGACCGTGCAATGGTCGCGCAAACGCTTGGTTTTGATGGTATTTGCCGCAACTCGCTGGACGCCGTATCGGATCGTGATTTCGCAGTAGAGTTTTGCGCCTGCGCAGCACTGATCATGACGCACCTGTCGCGCTTTTCTGAAGAGTTGATTATCTGGATGAGTCCAGCCTTCAATTTCATCCGACTTGCGGACCGTTTTTGTACCGGTTCATCCATTATGCCGCAAAAGAAAAACCCGGACGTTCCTGAGTTGGTCCGTGGAAAAACAGGACGTATCAATGGCCATCTGGTGGCACTGCTGACGCTGATGAAATCCCAGCCACTTGCCTATAACAAGGATAACCAGGAAGACAAAGAGCCCTTGTTTGATACCGTCGATACTTTAATGGACACACTGCGTATTTATACGGAGATGCTTTCTGGCATAACTGTCAATAATGACGTCATGCGTCATGCAGCCAGGCGTGGTTATGCCACGGCAACTGATCTGGCAGATTATCTAGTCAAAAAGGGCCTGCCCTTCCGTGATGCACACGAAATCGTCGCACAAGCAGTTCGTTTTGCTGAAAATAAAAGCTGTGACTTGAGCGAGCTTGCACTGTCTGAATTGAAGCAGTTCTCCGCCGCTATTGAAGAAGATATCTTTTCGATTCTGACGCTCGAAGGTTCCCTCAAAAGCCGCAATCATGCAGGTGGAACAGCGCCAGCGCAAGTCCGCACCGCGATTATGCAGGCAAGACAGGAGTTATCCACTCAATAAATCATGATGCGATCGATCAGTAATTTATCCTCACAGTCTCCCTGGTCAGAAATCGTCCAGCAGATTTCTTCCCTCGGCACTCATTTTGTTTTGGAAAAGATCAACGCTATTGGCGGTGGCTGTATCAATGAGGCTTATCATATCCAGGGTAGCGGTCAGTACTATTTTGTCAAACTAAATAAAGCAAGCAGCTTGCCAATGTTTGAAGCAGAAGCGGCTGGCCTTAGCGAAATACAGAATTCTCATACCTTGCGCGTTCCTGAACCAAAATGCTGCGGTTGTAATGATTTTAATGCATGGTTAGTGCTGGAATATCTGGAATTAAGACATACCCCCAATCAGCATGCCGATGCATTAGCTTTAAGTTTGGCCAACATGCATCGCACTTTCTCCGATCAGTTCGGCTGGATACGTAACAATACAATCGGCTCAACCTTACAAAAGAACGATCGTTCATCTGACTGGATTCATTTCTGGCGTCATAACCGCCTGGAATATCAGCTTAAGCTTGCCAGCATAAACGGTTATACCGGCAAACTACAAACCCGCGGCGAGCGTCTTATAGCCGATCTGGACGCATTCTTCGCTGGATCTCACATCAACGCTTGCTTATTGCATGGCGATCTATGGAGCGGTAATTATTCTTTTGACACAACAGGACAGCCCGTATTATTTGATCCTGCCGTCTATTATGGAGACCGTGAAGCCGATCTCGCTATGACCGAGCTTTTTGGAGGATTCCCGGCGCAATTCTATGCAAGCTATCAAGACGCCTATCCTCTTGATCCTGGCTACTCTACCCGCAAAACACTGTACAATCTCTACCATATTTTGAATCATCTGAACCTGTTTGGCAGCGGCTACCTGCGTCAAGCAGAGCAAATGCTGGATAGCTTGCTTGCCGAAATAACCTAAAGTAGTGATGCAAGGCTTCACTATTTCTTGTGTCTGATTGTAAAGGCATGATAGACGCAATAGAATAAGATCAGAGTAGGATTGAAAGCCAGAGTGACTAATTGATTAGACTCTTTGTTATTTAACGAATTGAATAAGGATTGCTATGCCACAAAGCTCAACTATTTATAAGCGCCTGCGAAGCCTCGAAAAACATCTTGCTGAAGAACATCCCGATAATCCGGTATTGACTAAGGCCGTTCACAGTTTTCGCAAGTTAGATCGTGTAGCTCAAGATATCGGCTTGCTGGACAGAAATGAATCTTATGCAACCTATGTCACCTGGTGGCCGATGATTGCTGTCCTGGGAACCTTTTCGGCGGGTAAATCAACTTTTATCAATTCCTATTTAGGTCTGCATTTACAACGTACGGGCAATCAGGCAGTCGACGATAAATTCACCGTGATTTGCTACAGCAGCGACGATGAAATCAAGACATTACCTGGTGTCGCATTAGATGCTGATCCGCGTTTTCCTTTTTACCAAATCAGCCGCAGTATTACAGAAATTTCAGAAGCTGGACCGCAGCGTATCGATGCTTATATTCAGCTAAAAACATGCCCTTCCGAAAAAATCCGCGGCAAGATTATGATCGATTCTCCTGGATTCGATGCAGACAGTCAGCGTAACTCCACTTTGCGGCTGACCCAACATATCATTGATTTATCTGATTTGGTACTCGTATTCTTTGATGCACGTCACCCCGAACCAGGCGCTATGAAAGATACCCTGGAATATCTGGTGGCAGGCACAATTAATCGTGCAGACTCAAATAAATTCCTTTATATCCTCAACCAAATGGATATCACCGCCAAAGAAGACAATCCAGAAGAAGTTGTCTCTGCCTGGCAACGTTCCCTGGCCCAAGCAGGCTTACTGGCGGGTAAGTTTTACCGGATTTATAATCCTGACGCAGCATCTCCGATTGGCGATGCACAAATCAAAGAACGTTACGAGAAAAAACGTGATGAAGATATGGCAGAGATCAATACGCGCATGCAGCAAATCGAAGTTGAGCGATCTTATCGCATCGCCGGCATGCTTGAGCAAACGGCAGAAACTATTGAGAATCAGACTATTCACAAGCTTACCAGCATGCTGCACAGCTGGAAAAAGCGTGTAATCCTGTTTGACAGCATTTTATTCAGCATGCTGCTGGTTCTAAGCGGCTTGGTTTTATACCAAACCGACAGCTGGAATCTGTTGAAAACATTTGGTGAAAATATCATGGCATGTGAAACATCTTCACTCGTGATGCTTGCCTTGTTACTAGGCGTGATTGGCTATATTCATTTTACCGTCCGTAGCAAAGCTGCCAACAGCATCATCCGGAAACTTCCCGCGGAATTTGGTCATGATCATACCGCCTGTCAGCAATATACACAGGCCTTCATTAAAAGCACCGCAGCCTATCGGCCCATGTTTTTACAAAAACCGGCTGGCTGGAATGCGACCAACCAACTGATACTTAACCAGGTCAAGAATGAAGCCAATGATTATATCCAGTCATTGAATGATCAATTTACCAATCCATCTGGCCGCAAAGCTGAGGTTGCAACTGAAGAAGAGGAATCCACTGCCGAAAGTGTAGCCGCGACTGAAACCAAAACCGAACAGTCACGACAAGAATAATAATTCAACCAAGGCAGCCCTATTAAGACTAAGAAATCAGTCTTATTTTTCTAATAGCAGACTCTAAATCAATACCCCCGGCAAAACCGGGGGTTGCTTTCGCAAAAACGCAACAAGCACTCAATACACTCCAGGCGCTCACGCTCAATTATCCACGTTGCTTTTCCTGTTGTAGATTCCGGCAGTACGTTTACTACCTCGAGATTACTTTATGCAAAGTTACTTTACCTATGGCCGGGTTTGTTGGTTCTGGTTTCAATAATCTCGGCATCTTCAATGTCAACACGCTTCTCTTGCTCATCAAATCGAGTGGAGTTTTGCAGTTTGTGTCGTAGCCACCAGAATCTTATTCCTATACCAGCAACGATGATCACAAACAGAGCAAGAAAAATCGAAAAAAAGAACACACCCAGAATCAGTAGGCCGATAAGCACTGGAATAAGCGCTAAGTAAAATAACCAGCGTTGCAATGGAGAAATGGGTTCGTTTGGTAACGGCCCCGTCTGTCGATAAATTCTACTAATGATGATTTTTCTGTGCTCATCATTCATGATAACAACTCCTCAATTTCCTCCACCGTTTTAGGTGCGGCAACAGTCAACACTTCATGACCGGCAGCTGTCACTGCCACGTCATCCTCGATACGCACACCGATATTCCAGAAATGCTGCGGCACATTATCCGCTGGCCGAATATAACATCCTGGCTCCACCGTCAAAGTCATCCCGGCTGACAAACAACGCCACTGACCATTCTGTTTATATTCTCCTGCATCGTGCACATCCAATCCCAGCCAGTGGCCGGTACGGTGCATATAAAAACGTTTGTAATCTTCTGACTCAATTACTGCATCTGCGCTGCCTTGGCAAAGACCCAGATCGATCAGTCCCTGAGCAAGCACCTGTAAAGCAGCTTGATGGGGCCTATCCCAACTATTGCCCGGTTGCACCGTTGCGATTGCTGCCATTTGCGCCGCAAGCACCAACTGGTAAACATCTTTTTTCGCCGAGGTAAATCTTCTATCTACCGGAAAAGTACGCGTGATATCGGCGGCGTAACCGTTAAATTCGCAGCCGGCATCGATCAGCAGCAAATCACCGGAATTAAGCTGCGCACTATTTTCGATGTAATGCAATACGCACGCATTGGCGCCCCCTGCCACAATGGGTGAATAGGCAGGCGCCTGCGCGCCATGCCGGCGAAACTCGTGCAATAACTCAGCTTCGATCTCATATTCATACATGCCTGGCTTGACTTTCTGCATTGCCCGGCAATGCGCGCCAGCAGAAATCCTGGCGGCATGACGCATAAGCGAAAGCTCCTCCTCGCTTTTGAACAAGCGCATTTCATCCAGAATATGGCGCACATCGCGTATTTCATTGGGTGCGGATACACCACTTCGCACTTGCTCCCGCACACGATTGATCCAGCTGATGAGACATGCATCCCATCCCGCATCCTGCCCCAACATGGAATAGACGGTTGGCTGATTCTCAAGTAATTTCGGTATCCATTCGTTCAATTTGGCGATGGGGTAAGCAGCATCAAAACCATACGCTTCCCGTGCCGCATCGGGGCCGTAACGAAAGCCATCCCAGATTTCACGTTCCTTATCCTTTTCCCGGCAAAACAGGATTTGTTCCGCATTTCCCTGACTATTCGCAGCAATCATGACCAGTACCGCCTCAGGTTCATCAAAGCCCGTGAGATAATAAAAATAGCTATCAAAGCGATAGGGATAAAACGCATCCCGGTTTCTGATTCTTAGAGGCGAAGTTGCAATGATGGCAACACCTGTCTGCATTTGCGATAGTAAGTGCGACCGTCGATCGCTAAAAGTTTTGATCTGATTCATAATGGTTTGATTTTTACAGGAAATAACAGCAAAAGCAACGCAAAATGACCATTTTCCTGAAGATTAATGAGCCTGCTCCCAATTATCACCCACTCCCACTTCGACGCGTAATGGCACATTTAGTTTGCTGACATTCTCCATTAAGTACGGCAATCTGTTTTTTATGATGTCTACTTCCTCATCCGGCACTTCCAGCACCAATTCGTCATGAACCTGCATAATCAGCTTGCTTCCCATTTTTTCCTTTAGCAGCCAGTCATGCACGGCAATCATGGCAAGTTTAATGATATCTGCTGCTGTTCCTTGCATAGGCGCATTGATCGCAGCACGTTCCGCACCCAATCTGCGATTGTGATTGGAACTGTTGATTTCCGGCAGCCATAAGCGGCGTCCGAAGACAGTTTCGACATAGCCTTTTTCCCTGGCCTGCAGCCGGGTTCTCTGCATATAATCAGCCACCCCGGGATAACGGGCGAAATAACGGTCGATATAAACGCGCGCGGCACTGCGTTCAATTCCTAATTGGTTTGCCAAGCCAAAATCCGACATACCATAAATGAGTCCGAAATTAATCACCTTGGCGTAGCGGCGCTGCTCTTGATCAATTTGATCCGCCGCTACGCCAAACACTTCGGCTGCGGTGGCACGGTGAATATCCTCATCCGCAGCAAATGCCTTAAGCAATCCTTCATCCCGGGAAATATGCGCCATGATGCGCAACTCAATCTGGGAATAATCCGCCGAAATAATACGACAACCAGCAGGTGCTATGAATGCTTCACGAATACGTCGACCTTCCTGTCTGCGTACCGGAATATTTTGCAAATTTGGATCATTGCTCGCCAACCGGCCGGTGACAGCAACTGCTTGTGCATAATTGGTATGCACTCGCCGGGTATTGCCATCTACCATTAACGGCAATTTGTCAGTATAGGTCGACTTGAGTTTAGCCAAACCCCGGTATTCAAGCAGCAGCTTGGGCAGCGGATAATCTTGCGCAAGTTGTTGCAACACGTCTTCATCGGTCGATGGCAAGCCTTTGGGTGTTTTCTTGAGGACCGGCAATTTAAGCTGGTTAAACAGCATTTCCTGGATTTGCTTGGTTGAATTCAAGTTGAATGCTTGTCCAGCAATCAAATAAGCCTGTTGTTCCAGCGCCAGCAACTGTGTTTCCAGCTCACGGCTTTGCGCATGCAAAAGCGCCACGTCCAGCAGCACGCCATTACGCTCAATCTGAAACAATACATTCAGCAGTGGTAGCTCCAGCTCACGATAAATATAATCAAGTTGCGTCTGACTTTCAATTTTAGGGTACAAGCACTGATGCAATTGCAGTGTGATATCAGCATCTTCTGCCGCGTAACAGGTGGCCTGCTCAATCATTACCTGATCAAAGCCAATCCGGCTGGCGCCCTTACCAGTTATGTCATCATAGGTAATCGTTTTTATCCCCAAATGACGTAATGCCAGGCTATCCATGTTATGCGATTGATGGGATTCCAGCACATAAGACTGCAGCAGCGTATCGTGGACAATACCATTCAGACTGACGCCATGATTGGCAAAAACATGCTTATCGTATTTCAGGTTCTGTCCGACTTTCAATTTTGCCGGATTCTCAAGCCAGGGTTTCATTTTACTTAACACCAAACTGATATCCAATTGCTGCGGCGCGCCGGGAAAGCGATGCGCGAGCGGCAAATAAGCTGCTTCGCCGGGCTCAATGCATAATGAAATTCCTATCAGTTGCGCCTGCATCGGGCTCAAACTGGTCGTTTCAGTATCGAGCGAAACCAGCGGAGTCGCCTCACAGCGCACCAACCATTGTTCGAGCTGTTCCTCTGTGAAAATGGTTTCATAAGCAGACGCAATCTCTCCTCCAGGCAAGTGCGCTATTTTACGTTGCTGATCGGCCGCTGACGCAGGATCTGAATGAGCAGCACCTAACTGCCCATTTTGCTGCAGCTCCCGCAACCATGATTTAAAGTCCAGCTGGTCAAAGAGCATCACCAGCTTTTGCGTATTTTGCGGCCTCATGACCAAGTCATGCAAATCAAGCGGCAGTGCCACATCACACTTAATCATCAGCAAGGTACGAGATATCTGCAACCAAGGTATTGCCTTGCGCAAATTCTCTCCGACAACTCCGCCTATTTCATTGGCATGTGCGATGATATTATCCAGAGCACCATATTGTGCCAGCCATTTCACTGCCGTTTTCGGTCCTACTTTCTCAACGCCTGGAATGTTATCCGTGCTATCTCCCACCAATGCCAGGTAATCGAGTATTTGCGCAGGAGCGACACCAAATTTCTTCTGCACACCCGCTTCATCCAGCATCTCATTGTTCATGGTATTAATCAATTTGATATCAGAATTAACCAACTGTGCAATATCTTTATCACCTGTGGAAATAATGCATTGCATGCCTGCCTGATTCGCTTTTTTAGCGAGTGTCCCGATCACATCATCCGCCTCAACCCCTTCTATGATCAGCAAAGGCCAGCCCATCGCCTCGATGCATTCATGCAATGGTGCAATTTGCTGAGACAAATCCGCCGGCATTGAAGGGCGGTGCGCTTTATATTGCGGGTAAATCTCATCACGAAAAGTTTTGCCTTTTGCATCAAACACGCACGCGCTATAATCTGCATGGTATTCCTTGTGCAGGCGGCGTAGCATGTTAAGCACACCGTAAATTGCGCTAGTTGGTTCATTCTGTCGGTTACGTAAATCGGGTAATGCATGAAAAGCACGGTACAAATAAGATGAACCATCAACTAACAAAAGCGTTTTCATTTAGAAAAGGACCTCTATGAGCTTGCAAGAAAAATTGGGCGGTATCAAGTCTCTGGAAAAACCTTGGTCAATAAAAGAGTCATGGCGTGTATTCGGCATCATGTCAGAGTTCGTCGAAGGTACAGAGCGTTTGGAATATATCCAGCCGGCAGTCAGCATATTCGGCAGCGCGCGTACCGAGCCAGATCACCCCTATTATAAATTAACTGAAGTCATTGCACGGCAATTGTCGGATGCGGGCTTTTCGGTGATTTCTGGCGGCGGTCCAGGCATTATGGAAGCTGCCAACAAAGGTGCGTATTTTGGCAAATCTCCCAGTGTGGGCCTTAATATCCAGCTTCCGCATGAGCAGCACCGTAATATTTATCAGGATGTCAGTCAATCATTTCGCCATTTTTTTGCTAGAAAATACATGTTCGTCAAATTTGCGACAGCTTATGTCGTTATGCCTGGTGGATTTGGCACGGTAGATGAGCTGATGGAAGCGTTAACACTAGTGCAAACAGGCAAAACGAGAAAAATGCCCATTATTTTAGTATGTTCGGATTTCTGGCGAGGTCTGCTCGACTGGTTTCAGCAGGTGCTTATCAATGAAGGTTATATTTCCCCGGAAGATATGAATCTGATTCAGGTCATTGATGAACCAGCTGAAATCGTCAATGCAATCTTTCAATATTATGAAACCTCTGGCTTTGAACCCACACCTGCTGAAAGAGAAATTCAGCTCAATTTGTAACAATCCACTTTATTTCAGATAGAATGAACGCTACCAACCGCCAGGAACCTGCATGCAGCCCATAAAGACTATTCTATTTTTGTGTGCTATTTGGTTTACGCTGTCAGTATCTGCACAATCCAATCAGCACCCCAAAGACCCGCAATCACCTCCAGAACTGCCTGATTTAGCACCTGACGAGGAACCGCAACTGCCCGATCTGCCTGATCTGGGAGGCGATCCAGCACTGGAACCGCAAGTGACGATTATCAAGGGTAAAGAAGAAACTGTGGAAGAATACCGGGTCAATGGCCAGTTATATATGATTAAGGTCATCCCTCGCATCGGCAAGCCCTTCTACCTGCTAAATAAGCGGAGTCCGGTCGGTGAGCCCCATCGAGGTGATCTTGAAGGTTATGGGGTGAACGTCCCAATGTGGGAGCTTTACAGATTTTGAGACTCACGCCACCAGTACGGAGAAAATAATCGCTACGTGAGGCTTAAATCTATCTATTGACGCTTTTTCTATCTGTTCATTCATGTCTGTCTTTACTCCGGTCACCCAGGAACAACTCGCTGTCTGGTTGCAAGATTATCCGCTCGGCACCCTGATCGATCTGCAAGGTATCTCATCCGGTATTGAAAATACCAATTATCTCGTTACCACCGCGGTTGGCAAATATATTCTGACGTTGTTTGAAAAACTGACTACTGCAGAGTTGCCCTTCTACCTCAATCTGATGGCACATTTATCGCATCAAGGTATTCCGTGTCCCAATCCAATCGCTACGCGCGAACAGAAGCTGCTGGGCGAATTGAATGGTAAGCCAGCCAGTATCGTTACATTTTTACCTGGCAAATCGCTGACACATCCCACTTTCGAACAATGCGCTGAAATTGGTGGCATGCTAGCCAGAATGCACCTGGCTGGCTTGTCTTATCCCGTAAAGATGGCAAATCCGCGCGGCTTAAAATGGTGGCATGCTGCGGCAATAGAGGTGATGCCGTTTCTTGCCAGCGAAGAACAAACCTTGCTTAGGGAAGAGCTGCAATTCCAATCATTACATCGAACAGAGACCCTGCCGCAGGGAGTGATTCATGCTGATCTATTTCGTGACAATGTGTTATTTACTGATACATCGATCGGCGGCATCATCGATTTCTATTTTGCATGTAATGACACATTCTTGTACGATCTTGCTATCACAATCAATGACTGGTGCATATCTGAGGATATTACGCTCGATGAAATGCGCGCACACGTACTTTTGTCGGCATATCACTGTATACGCCCCCTCGTCAGCATGGAACGCACGGCATGGCCGCAAATGCTGCGCGCTGGCGCATTGCGTTTCTGGATATCACGCTTGTATGATTATTATCTGCCGCGGGAAGGAGAACTCACTCACAAGAAAGATCCGGCACATTTCAGAGAAATTCTGAAATATCACCTGACTAATCATGCCAGGTTAATGCAAATCTGGGTCGATTAATCGATTAATCGATTAAAATAAGCTCACCAGAAAGCAACAGAGAATAAATGGATATACTGCTTTGAGCATGCTGTTCCGGCATCCTCCGTTTTAACCTAGATTTTAGTTGGACGAGGACGGTGTGATGACGGCCGCAAGGCAAAGGTGGAAATTGTTGTAAAGGTTAGAATATTCATAATGTTAACACCAGAATAGGCATCAACTGAAGAACCTGGGTTTAATCGGCACAGCTCCAGAATACCGCTAAACACCGCTGGACAGTGATTCGATCCATACGCCAAATGACCCGTTACAAAATTTATTGGAGAGAACAAATTGATAGAAGCTCAACAAGTTCGTGGTAGACAAGGATTGCAATGGATCCTGAGTGGTTTTTATTTATTCCGGCTGTCCCCGTTTATATGGATACTGCTGTGCTTCACACTAATATTAATCGCCGCAACACTCGAGCTTCTTCCCCTGCTGGGAAAATTTATTTTCACACTTATTTCCCCGGTTTTCATGGCAGGCATCATGGCAGGTTGCAGAAGTCTGGAACATGGCGATCAATTAGAACTTGGCCATTTGTTTGTCGGTTTTAGAAAGAATGCGATCCCGTTGATTACGGTTGGTGGGTTTTACCTGATCGGACAGGTACTGATAATCGGCGTGTTCATGATGATAGGTGGAAGCGCCCTAGTTGACATGCTGCTTTATGGAAAAAGATTCGATGAGCAAGAGCTCATGATAGTCATGGATAATATCTTGTCTGCATCCTTAGCCGGATTGGCATTAACGGTTCCACTGATGATGTCGGTCTGGTTTGCGCCGTTGTTAGTGATGTTTGAGAATATGCCACCGATGATTGCCATACGGAAAAGTTTTTTCGCCTGCCTGAAAAATATCATCCCCTTCCAGATCTATGCCATCATCCTCATTATCCTGGGCGTGCTTGCCATCATGCCTTACGGACTGGGACTCCTCATCTGGCTTCCTACCGTATTCGCATCAATCTATGTTAGTTATCAGGATATTTTCCGGACTGAATCCACACTGCCTGTCGACAAGGAGGTTGCCGAGGAAACAACAGAGAAAGATACTGAAAGTAACCAGCCACCTCGTGACTGATTGATCTTCATTGCAACGGTGTCAGTTTGGCATACTCCAGCAGAAGCCATTTGGTTCCGGCGCGATTGAATTGAACCTGGATGCGCATATCAGTACCCTGCCCTTCATAGTTAATGATGACCCCGGTGCCAAATTTTGCATGTGAAACATTCTGTCCGATGCGCCAGCCAGACCCCTCAAACGGTGCTGACGTCAATCTTCCTGCTGCTTCCATGCCGGTGGCAGGTTGATTCCATTGACTTGTGCCTTTACTAAAACCTGCCTGCTCACTGCCAACATGATAAGATCCGCTGTTAACTTTTGCTCTCGGTTGCAGCCACTTCAGCAGATCGTCAGGAATTTCTTTGATAAACCGCGAAGGCACATTGTAGCGTGTCTGTCCATGCAGCAGACGGCTCTGCGAAAAACTCAAATATAACCGCCGCCGCGCGCGCGTTGCCGCCACATACATCAAACGCCGCTCCTCTTCCAGGCCATCGGCTTCATTGCGGCTATTTTCATGGGGAAACAGCCCTTCTTCCAGGCCACTCAGAAACACCGAGTGAAACTCCAGCCCTTTGGCTGCATGGACAGTCATAAGTTGCAGTGCATCTTCATAATTGTCTGCCTGGTGTTCTCCTCCTTCAAGTGAAGCATGCGAGAGAAATGCCACGAGACTGTCATCTTCAGCTTCATGCACAAAACTGGTTGCTGCATTGATCAATTCATTCAGGTTTTCTAGCCGTTCCGCCCCTTCACGTTCCGTACCATAGTGGCTCAACAATCCACTATGCACCAGCACGTGATGGATAATCTCAGGCAAGGGCAAATCAGCGCATGCACGCTGCATAGTCATGATCAGCGCCACAAAATTCGGCAGACCTTTTTTTGCTTTAGTCTCATCAGAAATAGTAGTTGCCTCGCCACCACATTTGTTGAGGGCTGCCGCCCATAAACTGGTCTGATGTAAGGCAGCCGCATCTTGTAATTGTTCCAGGCTACGCACGCCAATGCCACGCGACGGAAAGTTGATCACGCGTAACAGCGCCTGATCATCGTCAGGATGCGCGATCAATCGCAGGTAGGCAAGTGCATGTTTGATCTCCTGGCGTTCAAAAAAGCGCATGCCACCATAAACCCGGTAAGACAATGCGGCATTAAACAGACTATGTTCCAGCACGCGTGACTGGGCATTGGATCGATATAGCAAGGCGATATCGGAAAGCGCAACGCCGTCCGCATGCAATGCCTTGATCTCGTCAACGATAAAGGTTGCTTCCTCAATATCCGTCATGGCGTTATACACGCGCACAGGTTCGCCGCGTCCTTCAGCAGTCCACAAATTCTTGCCAAGACGCCCGCGGTTATGCGCGATCAACGCATTCGCTGCTGCCAGAATATTGCCGTGGGAACGGTAGTTTTGTTCCAGTTTAATAATTTTTGGGGCAGCAAAATCCCGCTCAAATTCCTGCATATTACCAGTATAAGCGCCGCGGAAGGCATAGATGCTTTGATCATCATCGCCTACCGCAAAGACAGCAGCAGGTTTTGCCGAGCCCACACCAGCCAGTAATTTAAGCCACCGGTATTGCAGCCGGTTGGTATCCTGGAACTCATCCACCAAAATATGGCTGAAGCGATCACAGTAATGATTTCGCAGAATGATGTTATCAGTCAGCAATTCATAGCAACGCAATAGCAATTCGGCAAAATCAACAATGCCTTCCCGCATGCACACTGTTTCATATACGCGATAACATTCGAGCATCTTGCGCGTAAAACTGTCATACGCGTTCACGTGCGCAGTACGTTGTCCTTCTTCTTTAGCATGATTGATGAACCATTGGATTTGCCGGGGAGGAAGTGCTTTTTCATCCACGGCCAGATCCTTCACTAACCGTTTGATCAGCGCCTGCTGATCACCCATATCGAGGATTTGAAAAGTTTTTGGTAATCCGGCTTCCTGGTAATGCGCGCGCAGCATGCGGTGGCACAAACCGTGAAAAGTGCCGATCCACATTCCTCTTGTATTGATGGGTAACATTGCAGCAATACGCACTATCATTTCTCTGGCTGCTTTGTTGGTAAACGTAACAGCGAGAATACCATTAGGGCTGACCTGCCCTGATTGAATCAGATAAGCGATACGTGTTGTCAGCACCCGTGTTTTACCACTACCTGCTCCGGCCAAGATCAGTGCTGACTGATACGGTAATGTGACAGCTTCAAGTTGTTCCGGATTCAATCCAGAAAGAAAGGAAGTCATAACTCAGAAGGCAGTGTTGCAGTTTGCTAGTACACCCTGCCTGAGAACAAATCCAGGCAGGGATTCAGAAATTATTTTTTACTCTTTGCAGCCAAATCCAGGATCAATGGCGTCAAAACCAATTCGATAGCCATACCCATTTTACCACCCGGTACAACAATGGTATTGGGGCGCGACATGAATGAATCATGAATCATGTTCAACAGGAACGGAAAATCCACAGATTTGTAATCACGAAAACGGATGACCACCAGACTTTCATCCAGTGTTGGAATCTCACGCGCAATAAAAGGATTGGAGGTATCGACGGTCGGCACGCGCTGGAAATTGATATGCGTGCGTGAGAACTGGGGTGTAATATAGTGCACATAGTCATGCATACGGCGCAAAATAGTCTGCGTTACTGCCTCTGTTGAATAGCCGCGCGCACTGGTGTCGCGGTGAATTTTCTGTATCCACTCAAGATTGACGATGGGTACGACACCTACCAGCAGATCCACATATTTTGCCACATCTGCAGTATCACTTTTGACTCCTCCATGCAAGCCCTCATAGAACAAAAGATCAGTGCCCGCTACGATCGGCTTCCAAGGCGTGAAAGTACCAGGCTTTTGATTGTAAGGTGCAGCCTCTTCTTCATTATGCAAGTACAGACGGGTCATACCCGAGCCGGTCTCGCCATATTCCTTGAACAAAGTTTCCAGTTTCTCAAATTCATTCGCTTCTGGGCCAAAATGACTGATCAGGCGCCCGCCACTTTTCTCTGACTCTGCTACCGCATTTTTCATGGCTTCCCGGTCGTAGCGGTGGAAACTATCCCCTTCCACGATGGCGACATTCAATTTTTCCCGGCGGAAAATATGTTCAAAACTATTCTTAACCGTGGAAGTGCCTGCACCGGATGAGCCGGTCACGGCAATAACGGGATGTTTTTGCGACATTTTGCTACTATCTCCTTAAATATAAATAATAATGTGAAATTTGCCGATGATCTCTCCGCCACAGGATTTATAAAAATTGCAGCGAGCGGCCCAAGAGCAAACGGAACGCAGTAACGAGAAAATGAATCCGATCCGACAAGTTTAGTTAAAACAATGAGTTTAACCCAAGCAGTGTCGAGATGCGTTTTGGCATAGCTACATATCAAATAAATAGGCGAGACGCGTAGAACCACCCAGCGCAGCTATCAGGACGTGCAGCCGATTTGTTCACAAGCTCTCAGGCAATAACCAAATATGATACCTTTTTTCTATATTATTTTGCAGGTAAAAATCCGAAAAAATTAGCAGGAATCTGGCCGGCAAGGCAAAACATGGATACGTTCAGCACAGTACCTTTCAACGATCAACAGCAGTATTCGCGGCAAACATCACTTAACACAACGCGGATTCTTGCCTGCGGCTTTGGCTTGCTGCTGGAGCTGTTGCGCTTGCGCTAAGCGTGCTTGCAGATCCTGGATACGCGAAGCATGCGAGGGATGCGTCGAAAGAAATTCGACAGGCTGATTACCTTGGCTTGCTTGCGCCATTTTTAGCCATAGCGGAATGCTTTCTGCCGGATTGAAGCCTGCTTTCGCCATCAGATCCAGTCCGATCATATCGGCTTCACTTTCATGCAAGCGGCTGAAAGGCATGATAATCCCATACTCTGCGCCAATCCCCAGCAAGCTGACAGCAGTCTGTCCCATGGCAGTCTGCGGTGCTGCCACCGCCTGAATTAAAGCTATTCCAGCTTGCGCACCTAATTGCTGCGACATGCGTTCGTTACTATGTCTGGCTAATACATGGCCTATTTCATGGCCGATGACTGCGGCTAATTGATCTTGATTGTCGACCAGATCAATCAAACCGGTATGCACCCCAATTTTTCTGCCTGGCAATGCAAATGCATTGAGTGATGCATCTTCAAAAACAACAACCTCCCACTCCCCGCCAACTTCGCGCGCAATAGCGCTGGCAATACAGCTCACAAACTGGTTGTACTCAATGTTGCGGCTGATAGGTTTTTCCCTTTTCAGATTTTCAAATGCCTGCAGCCCCATGCTATCCAACTCAGCATCCGGCATAAAAGCCAGTTGCGTTCTGCCGAGCGGCGAAGTTGCGCATGCAGTCAGAAAAGAAACGAACAACGTGACATACAATAGTTTTAGGCATTGATCAATCATCATTTCAAAACCCCTCAATAAATATTCGTGCAATGAGGCTATCATGAGCGGTTGAGGCATATCAAGCGTATTTGTTCACGGTATAATCGGATTTTCTTTATTGCCAGGAAATTCGTTACATGCAAGAAAAATATCACCCTCAGGAAATAGAACAAGACGCACAACAACACTGGAAAAAAACAGCCGCATTCAATGTGACTGAAAACCCTGGCATGCCTAAATACTACTGCCTGTCGATGTTTCCCTATCCATCCGGCAAGCTGCACATGGGGCATGTGCGTAATTACACCATCGGCGACGTATTGTCCCGCTACCACCGCATGCAAGGCTATAACGTATTACAACCGATGGGCTGGGATGCATTTGGATTGCCGGCCGAGAATGCAGCCATGCAGCATGGTGTCCCGCCAGCCAAATGGACATACGACAACATCGCCTATATGCGCAAGCAGCTGCAAAGTCTGGGATTGAGTATCGACTGGAATCGTGAAATCGCAACCTGTGATCCGCATTACTACCGCTGGAATCAGTGGCTGTTCCTGCGCATGCTGGAAAAAGGCATCGCCTACAAAAAAACCCAGGTAGTCAACTGGGATCCCATCGATCAGACCGTGCTGGCCAATGAACAAGTGATAGACGGGTGCGGCTGGCGCACCGGCGCGCTGGTAGAAAAACGTGAAATCCCGGGTTACTATCTCGCCATTACCCAATATGCCGATGAACTGCTCGACGATCTGGACAAGCTGCCGGGCTGGCCTGAACGGGTCAAAACCATGCAGGCTAACTGGATTGGCAAAAGCTATGGTGTCGACATCGTTTTTCCAGCAGATAAGCAGTCGGGAACACCCCAGGATCTGAGAGTGTATACCACGCGTGCAGATACATTGATGGGCGCAACTTACGTCGCGGTCGCCGCCGAACACCCGCTTGCACTCCATGCAGCAAAAAATAATCCGAAGCTTGCTGCATTCATCGAAGAATGCAGGCACGGCGCCACCATGGAGGCAGAAATCGCCACTCAGGAAAAGAAAGGCATGGATACTGGCCTGTTCGTCATTCATCCGCTTACCGGGGAAAACCTGCCGGTATGGATTGCCAATTACGTCCTCATGAGTTACGGCGAAGGTGCGGTCATGGCTGTGCCGGCGCATGATGAGCGCGATTTTGAATTCGCCAGCCAATATGCTTTGCCCATCAAGGCCGTGATTATGCCTAAAAACGGTGAAGTGGCTACTCCCCTTACGCAGGCTTATGTTGACTATGGCATTACTTTCAATTCAGCAGAATTTTCCGGACTGGAATTTGAGGCTGCAGTGGAAGCCATTGCCACTGCACTGCAACAAAAGGGGCTAGGAGAAAAACGAGTGCGCTACCGCCTGCGCGACTGGGGCATCTCACGCCAGCGCTACTGGGGCTGTCCAATTCCATTGATTCATTGTGATCATTGTGGCGTCGTGCCGGTACCGGATGATCAATTGCCCGTGATACTACCGGAAAACATGGTGCCGGATGGTTCAGGCAATCCCTTGGCAAAATCACCCTCCTTTTATGAATGCGCCTGCCCGCGCTGCGGTCAATTCGCGCGCCGCGAAACGGATACCATGGACACATTCGTCGACTCATCCTGGTATTACATCCGTTATGCCTGCTCGGACCAGGGTTCTGTCATGGCCGATTCCCGCGTGAACTACTGGTTACCGGTAGACCAGTATATCGGCGGAATTGAGCACGCCATTCTGCATCTGCTTTATTCACGCTTCTGGAGTAAAGTCATGCGTGATCTGGGATTGGTTACTTTTGACGAACCGTTCACCAATCTGTTGACCCAGGGCATGGTGCTGAATGAAATCTTCTTCCGTAAAGCGGATACAGGCCGTATCAACTATTTCAATCCATCGGAAGTAGACATTCATTATGATGAGCAAGGTAAACGATTCGGCGCCGTGCTGCGCGCCGATAATCAAGCCGTTGAATCGGGCGGCATCGGCACCATGTCGAAATCGAAGAATAATGGCGTCGATCCCCAGGAACTGGTGGAATCATATGGCGCTGACACAGCACGGCTATTCATGATGTTTGCCAGTCCTCCCACCCAGACATTGGAATGGTCCGATACGGGAGCGGAAGGTGCTTTCCGTTTTCTTAAGCGCCTGTGGCGATTGACTTATCACCATGTACAACAGGGAGAAACATCTGCCGGCCAACTTGACGCCAGCATGCTCTCGCCGCAACTCAAAGCGTTACGCTGCCAGCTGCATCAGACGATCGCCAAAGTCACCGATGATCTGGCCCGCCGCCACACGTTCAATACGGCAATCGCTGCAGTCATGGAATTAATGAACGAACTGACTAAACTGCAGGATAACAGCGTAACCGCGCGCCAGTTCATGCAGGAAGCGCTGGAAAACAGTGTGCTGTTGCTGTCACCGATTGTTCCGCATATTTGCCATGCGCTCTGGCGGGAGCTCCGGCCGGGCACGGAACTGCTCGAGCAAGCATGGCCTCAAGCCGATCCTCAGGCGTTGGTGCAGGATGAAATCGAATTGGTGGTTCAAGTCAATGGCAAATTACGCGCACAAATACGCATAGCCAAAGATGCCGATCGGGCGGCAATCGAACGCATTGCATTAGCGCATGAACATATTCAGAAAACAATCGCTGGACAGCCTGTAAAAAAAGTGATTGTCGTGCCAGGAAAATTGATTAATGTTGTTGTTTAAAAAATGTGTGCGTTTTGAATCAATAACGCATAGAAACACTCCAACGTTGGTTTTAAACCAGAAAAAATAACCATCTCATGAAGCTCATCCGTGCATTTCTTGCTATTAGCCTTATACTCGCAGTCAGCGCTTGCGGCTTTCATTTGCGCGGGCAAATCACCAGCCTGCCATTTACTTCTATTCATGTCATTGCGCCACCAGGTCATCCGATCGGAATTGATGTAGAACGTGCCATTCGTGTCAATACCAATGCCAAAGTGACTAAGAAACCAGAAAAGGCTCAAGCGATATTGCAAATACTCAGTGCCGTAAATGAGAAGAAAATTCTGTCTCTTTCAATTGGCGGACGCGTCAGGGAATTTCAGTTAGGTTACCGCGTTTCTGCGCGCTTGCTTGATTCGCAAGGCACAGAAATCGCACCTGTTGAGGGAATTAACGTCACCCGGGTGCTCCCTTTCCTTGATGAGCAGGTGCTGGCTAAAGCAGCAGAAGAAGAAATGCTGTACAAAGATATGCAAGCAGATGCTGTGCAGCAGATCATCCGGCGCATCGCCGCAATCAAGCCGCAATGATTACTGTCAGCGCGCACGCGGCAGCAGCCTGTTCAATAGATATTTAGCAACACCCTTATGTGGATTAGCCCTGACCAACTCTCCGCGCAACTACAACGCCAGCTCGCGCCACTTTACACCATCATCGGTGACGAACTGCTGCTTGCAATAGAAGCAGCAGATGCGGTTCGCCTGCATGCCCGAACGCACGGCTACAGCGAACGGGATATTTTTATGGTAGATCACCGTTTTGACTGGTCTAATCTAGAACGATGGCGCTGCCAATCGTCCTTATTTGGCGAACGGCGACTGCTCGATATGCGCATCCCTACAGGCAAGCCCGGAAAAGAAGGTGCCGCTGCAATTGAAGCGCTTTGTCAGCACTTACCACCTGATACCATCACGCTTGTCACGCTGCCTAAAGCTGATAAGCAAACACAGGCAAGCAAATGGTTCAAGGCACTGGAGCATGCAAGCGTAATGATCGCAGTCGATCCGATAGCCTACCCCCGGTTGGCAGACTGGATTCAGCAACGGCTTGCTATGCAAGGGCAGCGCATTGCGCCAGACGCCTTGCAACTCCTCATTGATAAAATAGAAGGCAATCTGCTGGCAGCTCAGCAGGAAATCAGCAAGCTTGCCTTACTCTATGCATCCGGTCTGCTTTCTTTTAAGCAAGTCAAAAATGCAGTACTCGATGTCGCACGCTATGATATTTTCAGCCTGGCTGAAGCCATGCTGACAGCGGATACAGTACGCTATAGCCGGATTCTGACAGGATTGCAAGGGGAAGGCACTCCCCCACCGTTGATTCTGAGCACGCTGACCGAGCCCATGCGCACGCTACTGCTGGTTCAGCAAGCACTGGCAACAGGTAAGCCACTGGCACAAGCATTAAAAGATGCCCGGGTCTGGGGTCAGCAGCAAAAAACCATAATGATTGCCATTAAGCGCCTGCCCCCTCGCTTGCTTTTACAAGCGCTGTTACACGCAGCAAACATAGACAGAATCATCAAAGGCGTTGCTCAGGGTGATGTCTGGAATGAATTATTGCAACTTGGATTGGCTCTTACGGTGCAGCAGCCTTTAGTCTCTAATAAAAACACAGGAAAAAGCATATGAAAGCACGTATAAAATGGCAGGATGGAATTAGCACCCTGGGTGAAACAGAAAGCGGCCATCGCGTATTGATGGATGGTGCGCCCGATATCGGTGGCAGGAATCTGGGACCACGTCCGATGGAATTGATTCTGCTGGGGCTCGGCGGCTGCTCCGCCATTGATGTCATTCTGATTCTGCAGAAAAGCCGTCAGCAAATCACCGACTGTGTCGTAGAAATCGACGCCACTCGCGCGACTGAAGATCCGAAAGTATTCACGGATATCCATCTGCACTTCATCGTCACCGGCACAAACCTGAAATTGCAGCAAGTCGAACGCGCGATCGATCTCTCCGCAGAAAAATATTGCTCTGCCTCTATCATGCTAAAGAGTACCGCCAATATTACACACGATTATGAAATTGTCGAAGCATAATCTCTTTTAAAACAACACATACCCCTCGCATACCGAACTCAGTCATTGACTGAGTTCATCATCCCGTTTCCTGCACTCACCTTCTAAATTCATTCAAGTCCTGGAAAAATAGACCGTTAACAAGCGGCTATTTCTGCGATTAAAGTGGCAAGATTCTTGTTAGTCTATTTCTGCTTCAGGCGCAGAAAAATTTTCATTGAAGGAAAGAATTTCATTGAAAGAAAGAATTTCAAGTATGATATGTCGTCATAAAGCGACACATTCAGTTAAACAGGAGAAATGATCTTGATTCTACTTGCTAGTTCATGTGAAGAAAAACTTACTCATTGGAAGCAAGGACTATCAGATATTTCTACCGTCATCTGCCTGACCAGCCTGGATGGACTCAGAGAAGAACTGATTAGAAGAACCCCTCCCATCCTTCTGCTTGATCATGACCTGCTCGGTATTGATAACCCTCAGACAATCGAAGATCTGCTGATGCTGAGCCCCAAAACCCGCATCATATTATCGACCTCCGGTATTTCCGATGAGCATGAATGGTTGCTATTCAAAGCAGGCGTGAAAGGATTTTGCCTGAACACCATTGAACTCGAACAAATCAAACGTGCCGTCAAAGCGGTATGGCAAGGCGAATTATGGATCAGGCGCAAGCTGGTCCAACATATGCAGCATGAGCTATCCAAGACCATGCAGGAAAAAAAACATATTGAACGCGCAGTAAATTCTCTGTTGGAAAATTTAACCAGGCGCGAATATGAAATCGCCATTTTGGTAGGGCGCGGTGAAAGCAACAAGCAAATTGCCAGACGGCTGGATATTACCGAACGAACCGTCAAAGCCCATCTAACTGAAATATTCCGCAAGCTAGCGATTTCAGATCGCATTAAGCTGGCACTACTGGTTAAGGATACCGCTGCCACATCGCATCATGAGTACCTCGATGATGATAGCAATTATCCTACTATTTCTGCTTAAGAAGCTGTTTAGAAATTGTGAGTTCTGGGTTAACGACCATGGTAGTTAACGGCGCTATTAATTGCGCCGGACTGTGTTCAATTGTTCGTTATGATGACACTATTAATGTGCAATCCACGGTAGCGCTGTTACAACAGATCGAGCAACAACATCCTGGCGCGAACCATATTTACGTCATCTGCGATAATGCCAGCTATTATCGTTCACAGATCGTTACCGAATATTTGGTGTATTCAAAAATCGAATTGATCTTCCTGCCGCCATATGCACTCAATCTGAACCTGATCGAGTGCTATTGGTAATTCTTCAAAAAAGAAATTCTGTATGGTAAGTACTATGAAACCCATGCCCTGTTCAAGCAAGCCTGCAATAATTTTTTTACTGCTTCTGAACGCTATAAAGAATTGCTACGTTCCTTATTGACCGATAATTTTCAGATTATCGATTGCGTTTGAGTGCCAAAATTTGAAGTGCGGCAAGTATATAAATAATCAATTCACTTTTGCTATATTAATTGCGAGAAGGATCAAATGTTGGAACACAGTGTTAATATCGAACAGACTAAATCACAAAGTTCTCTACAATCCTATCTCGATATTCAATCACATTGGCGTAACCAAAGCATCCCTACGCTAACTGTTCTAAGCGGTTCCTTCAATGACACTCAGAAGCTATGGTGTCAATGGATACAGGGTGAAGGCAGGGATACTGCAATTTGGTCTCCAAGTATACCTAAATCACTTTCAATCAGCTGGCTAGATAAGTTACTTGCTACCCCCAAACTGCGCCATCAGCTTTTATCTTATCTAGCAGTAGTCAATAAGTGTTCAATAGAGCAAATTCATTTTACATTGTTGAGTAAGTCAAATTATGAATTAGAAATATTTCAACAGCAGTTATCTGTGGAAATTTCCAGCCAAGGTTCATTGCTTCTAAGTTGGTTTTTGAAACAAATTTCCATATCTCGAAAGTTAACATCTAGCTTGGTATCCGATTTAGCGCTAATTATGAAATTAGAAGATGATCAGAATTTGGCTCAAGGGATCATGGCCTTTACAGAATTATTACCTACAGATATTTTACCTGGCTTATTAATAGAAATTACTGATGATGAATTATTGCTGTCACCTTTAATTCGAACATTGGTACAAATTGCAGAATCCTTACCTAGTATTCTGATCGCACTGTCAATTACGCCCACAAACTTTGAGAATTATTGTAAAAAAGCCCCTGAATCAAGAATTAAAGCAATGTTACGTCATGGAATGATCGAAGTGCATCCAGATAAAAGTTTACACTGCACTTTGCCTGAAGAAGTAGATCGTGTTTTACGACAATATGATGCACCAGCACAAATGATTGATGAAGCAAAGTCATTGTTTCAACTGATTAAAGAAAAAGGTGATGATTATTCTCTTGCCCGCAGTCAAGCTGAGCTGTTTCTATTCCACGTGCTAGAGTTGGTACCGGCGACACGAGGCGTTTTTCAGTTGAATGTCAGAATGCCATTTCCATTTGGCAATCAGCCGATGGAAATTGATCTATTCGCCATTTCTGATCAAATAGCTCTAGAAATAGATGGTTATTATCACTTTCAGGAACCAGAATCCTGGCGCCGGGACCGTCGAAAGGATTTTATATTACAAATGCATGGCATACTTGTTTTACGCTTTTTGGCAGAAGATGTTGTTTCTATGCTTGAAGGAATTCTTGATTCTGTTCGCCAAGCGTTACAGTATCGACGTGGAAAATCAAATTAGAGATTAATAATGATTAAAGTAAAAAATATAACACTTCAAGATCTTATTTTGATTCGATTCCTAGCTTCACCAGCTGATGGGTTAGTAGTTAGTGAATTAAAAAAATCCTTGGAGCATTTTTTCTTTAACTCGCCTTCAAGTGATGAATGGTTACAAGAATTGAAGCAATTAAATGAGCGTGGTGCTTTACAAGAAATCGGTAAGTCACGATTTCAAATTACACCTGAGAGACGAAAGCCAATACTTCAGATATTAGGCCTACATTCTCTACCACCAACAACGCGCTGGCCGGCATTAAAGAATTGCTATCTGATTGCTTCTGTACTGGGACTGCCTGCACCCGTAAATGATCGAGATTGTCAATGTATTGCTAGCGCTGATGGCCTCCGAGCAAGCATTTTGGCAAATGCCTACCAATTATCTATAGGTGCTTACCCTTCTTTGATCAAAGCACGAGATAGCTTACTTTGGCAACAATTGACCGACACTACAGTAACTGCAAATTTGCAAAAAAAAATGTCAACTTCTAATGCCAGATATGTCAAGCCTTTTACACAAGGTTCAATTATGACGTTGCTGCTGAACAATCTATTGGGTGCAGAGCGTGAATTGCCTTGGGAATCTGCCCTGAAACAACTGGTAGCAAAAGCAGTGAGTGCACGACGCACTGATCTAGAAGAACTTCGTTTGGCTATTCTGAAAGCAGCCATAGTAAAGCCATCGGCTACCGAGCAAAACCCAAAGCTTGAGCTACAAGTACCCTCAATCCATTCGCTAAACCTGGAAGATTTTGCTGCTCAGGTAATGCAATCCGCCAAACGGTGTCAGACAGGGAGGTTTGGCGATAACAAGATATTTATCTCACATGTCTGGCGACAAATGGAACTTGATGGTAAGCAATTCGGGCTGGATTTAAATCAGTTCAAGTACTATCTCACCCTTGCCAATAATAAGGGACTCATCAGACTAAGCTGTGCAGACCTTGCTTATGCCATGGACCAGGATGCCGTTTCGAAATCAGAAACATCCTATCTAAATTCCATCTTCCATTTCATACGTTTGGAGCCATAAAATGACTGAGATTCCACAAGATAAATTTTTTAAGATATTTTGCTCCCGTGTAAAGGAAGAAATTTTTCACCCTATTATTCATCACAATCAGATTTGGCAACCTGACCCCTACGATATAGAAAGCATTCATCAAGAAAGTCGTGACTGCTTTGAACGATTGTTAAATCGTATAAATATTCCGGAAAAATTAGGCTCCGGTCGAATTATGTTGCTACTGGGGGATGCTGGAGCTGGTAAAACACATCTCATGCGTGCATTTCGCAACTATACACAAGAGAAAGTATTGGGTTATTTTGCCTATATGCAGATGACTTCATCTGTTTCCAATTATGCGAACTATGCGCTTCGTTACACTATAGATTCATTCGATAAGCCTTATTGTGAATCTAGCGGAAGTATGACAGGGCTAATGCACTTATCCAATGCATTAATCGAAAGACGAAATATTGTTTCACAAAGTGACATTGAACAGCTACGCAATGGTGAGTTGAATCGAAATGAGCTTACTGATTTGGTTTATAAAATTGCTGATGACATTCTGAATAAAGAAAGAGAAAGATTTCAGAAAGTAGATCTTGATTTAATTCGTGCACTACTCTATTTGCAGAACGATGAACCGGCTACCCATGCAAGGGTACGCAAATACCTTCGCTGTGAGAACATGACGGAATATGATTGCAAAATGTTGGGAAATATTACGCCACGTATTCAGGAAGATGATCCCGAACGTTTGCTGCAGGCTTTGGCGCATTTAATGATGGCAATCAATTCAGGCGCTTTTGTTATCTGCCTGGATCAACTGGAAGATATTCATCCTGCAGATGACGCTGAAATTAAATTTCGGCGTGCAATGGCAGAGATGACTAAATTGGCGGAGATACCCAATGTGATTGTTGTGATCGCGTGTCTAAGAAATATATATGAATTGCTTAGAAATAATTTGGCAGAACCTCAACGACATCGGATTGAATATGACCCTGATATGATTTTTCTAAAAGAACAACTCAATGAAGCAGAAATACGAAAACTGATTAGTGTACGTTTGCAAGACCTGTACGACAGTAAAAGAATTGATTCCAATTTTGAGGAATCTATTTTTCCTTTTCAAAATGAAACACCAGCGTTGCTAGCTGGAATGAGCACACGTAAAATTCTCGATTGGTGTCGTCAGCAGCGGGAACAATCTATTCGAACTGGTCAACCTCCGAAACCGCCTGACAATACGAATCCATTACCAATTCCAGACCCGCAACCAACACCACCTACTTTACCGTTGAGCCAATTATGGAATGATTACATTACTGGCCCACATTCAGTCCCCGAAAATGAGAACGAGATGTTGCAATTGCTCAGATGTGCAATTGAACATTGCACTGCAGAATTAAATAACTCTTACAAATTTAATATCGTACAACGGGAAGATTTTCTGGATATCGATATTCAGGATGTAGGAGAAAATGTTGATCAGCATTTGACAGTAGGTTTATGTCAAAAGGCACCACAAGGCGGAGCGTTAGCAAGACAGATTGATGAGTTACAAACGATGGCTGATAAGCGCGCAGCAATTGCAATTCGCTCTGTTGAATTTCCCTCCGACCCTAAGACCAAAATTGCCATACGATTGGGTGAATTTGTAGCAAAAGGGGGGAAAAAAGTGATGATCTCGGATTCCGATTGGCGCTCGATGGTAGCGCTGGAATCTTTTCGGAAGCAGTATGAACAGCAACCTGAATTTATGCATTGGTTACATGACGAACGCCCATTGCTCAGTCTGCCTTCATTTCAACAAATTTTAGATCTTGAATATATTCCAGAACCGGAACCACCTATAGTTGAACCTGAGCCTTCTGATTTCTCTCGAATGAAAATAGGTATGCTTCAAGGCTATCAACCATACCCTTATGAGATCGAAATTTCTCAACTCGTGCGTCATGCTGCTTTTCTCGGTAGTCCCGGTAGTGGCAAAACGACATTGGCTTTAAACATTATTGAACAATTGTTGTTACAAGGTATTCCTGCAATTTTGCTTGATCGGAAAGGCGATCTTTGTAGTTATGCGAAAGATGAAGGATGGCGCAGTCCCATATCAGACTCGATACGCGAACAGATGCGTAAGAACTTACAAGACAAAGTTGAAGTTACTGTTTATACACCGGGGGCTATAGAAGGACAAGGTCGTGCACTGAGTATTCCCGTCATACCCAATGGATTAGGAAATTTATCATCAGGAGAACGTGAGCAATTAGCTAATCATGCTGCCTTCTCGCTGGGAAGAATCATGGGTTATAAGGATCAAGGTCAAGACAAATCACGTATTATCATTCTTGGACAGGCAATTTCAATTCTCAGTGAATTAAACAAAGATCAAGCATTAACACTCAATAATTTGTTAGATTTCATAGATAAAGAAGATCCGCGATTACTCAACGCGATTGGGAAACTCGAAACTAAATTATTCAAAAGACTAGTTCAAGATTTACAAACGTTAGCATTAGGGCATGGCAATCTGTTTACTCAATCAGGAGAACTATTGAGTACAGAAAGTCTATTTGGCCGTTCATCTGATAACAAAACAAAAACAAATAAAACCCGCTTAAGTATTATCAGTACTGCGTATTTAGGTAATAACGAAAATGCCTTATTTTGGGTATCACAACTATTGTTGGATATAGGACGTTTTGCTGCAAAATCGCCGAGTGATAAATTACAGGGCGTCATTCTGTTTGATGAAGCTGATCTCTATTTGCCCGCTCAATCCAAACCAGCTACGAAAGAACCACTGGAAAGTTTGCTTAAGCGTGCTCGCTCAGCTGGTATCGGATTAATGCTTGCAACACAGAGTCCGGGTGATTTGGATTATAAATCCCGTGATCAGGTTTCTTCTTGGTTTATTGGTTGTGTTAAAGAAAAAACTGCCCTTGATAAATTGCGACCAATGTTAAGTGAGGCGAAAACGGATGTCACCAATAAGTTGGCTAACCAGTCAACAGGGGAATTTTATGCCATCCATAATGGGGAAGTGAATAGTATTAAAGCAGATCCTTCGCTTGTGCAAGCAAAACAAGTGTCAGCAGATGAAATTCTGAAGTTGGCGAGCAAGAAAAAAGAAAATCGAATTACAGCATTTTTTCAAAATATCTTTCCAAGTTCTTGATTTCTGGAATAAGACAAGGTACTTTGCTACCCAAAGGGGCAGATGGTCATCATGCGCTGCTTTAACTGTGCAATAATTATACCGTTTGTTCACAGAAATTTGACATATATATTCCTTAACCACATGCTTCTACTGAATTAAATATAAATTGAATGATCGAAATTTGATGAATGAGAAGTATAAATAACGTGAGTTCGGTATAAAAATTATCACACTACAACTGGAAGAGCCTGAGAAGCTGTTTGAACAAGCAATGGGTAGAGTAAAAGGACTGGCTTTCGATCACCATTAGGAGTTGCTTATCTGTTTCCACCCCTTTCGTTTGGCGGTGCCTCAATAGCCATTCCATAGCTAACCTCATCAAACCGTGCATGCACTATTAACACACACACACGGCTTTCCGATGTTCTTCACGCCGAGGCATGCAACGTGCACAATCTGCCGGCACTAAGTTTACTAATGCGACTGAGAATGTTGCACCTGCGCTCAATCATCGAGCACGTAACCCATAAGGCGGCTATTTGCTTGGCCTTGGCATACAGACATAGTCCCATCAAGAATTAACAAAGACTATTGAATATCAGTCATCCTGCTTATAATCTGAAGCATTCTTTGGTCTTAACGAGATTATAAAATTTTGAATCACTTGCAGATTTTTACCGACGGCAGCGTTCATACTCAATTAAAGCTAGGATATGGCGCGTATTTGGTAGTAGCTGACTTGGCTACGCCTGCAGCATTGCTAAAAAATACAGTAAAAGTGAAGCTTTTTGAACAAACTAGTTCGACTAGACTGGAGTTACAAACATTATTATGGGCGTTGCACGAAACGATGCCCTTGACTGTTGGCCGGGACACGGCTTTGACGGTTTATACCGATTCACAAAATATTATGAGCCTGCCGGGAAGGCGCGTTCAGCTTGAACAAAATAATTATTTCTCGAGTAATAACAGACGGCTGAATAATTACGAGCTGTACCAGGAATTTTACCGCTTGAATGCCAGGCTCAATTGCCAGTTTGTCAAGGTAATAGGCCATCAGGCATTCAGCCAAAAAGATGAGATCGACAAATTGTTTACTTTGGTTGACCGGGCGTCAAGGCGTGCGTTGCGAGATAATTATTAGCGCATGGAATGAGAAGCCTGTGCAAGTCTTGATTTACTCCCCTACAACGCTCGCACTTTCACCGTCTTACCTTTAACCTTGCCTGCGGACAATTTGCGCACAGCTTCACGAGCGATATTACGGGCGACAGCGACATAGGTTGATTGATCTGTCACGGTGATTTTGCCAACTTGCTCACGCGTATAACCTGCTTCACCAGTGAGCGCACCCAGCACATCGCCGGGGCGGATCTTGTCCTTACGTCCGCCAAGTATTTGCAGTGTCACCATCGGCGGTGCCAGCGGGGTATGGTCACCACTTTGCAGCGTAGCCAGGTCATGCCATTCTGGCTCGAAGCCCATCATCCTTGCAATCGCTTCTACCCGGGGCATTTCGGATGGGCTGCACAGGCTCAGTGCCCAGCCGTTTTCGTCAGCACGGCCCGTACGGCCAATGCGATGGATATGTATTTCCGGATCGGGTGTAACATCGACATTAATGACCGCTTCAAGTTGTGTGATATCCAGACCACGTGCTGCCACATCGGTTGCCACTAATACTGAGCAACTGCGATTGGCAAACTGAATCAGCACTTGATCACGTTCACGTTGTTCCAAATCGCCATTCAAGGTCAGCGCATGAAGGTCTTGCGCCCGCAACACTTCCAGCAAATCTCGGCATTGCTGCTTGGTGTTGCAAAACGCTAGCGTACTGATTGGTCGATAGTGTCTGAGTAGCTGACCAACGGCCTGCAAACGCGCCTCATGGCTTACCTCGTAAAAACGCTGGCGTATCTTGTTTTCCTCATGCTGCTCCAGCAGCTTCACTTCCTGTGGATTACGCAAGAATTGTCGTGCTAATCCCGCGATACCTGCGGGATAGGTGGCCGAGAACAGGAGCGTTTGGCGCTTCGGCGGGCAGCGCTTGACGACAAAAGCCATGTCATCGTAAAAACCCATGTCCAGCATGCGATCAGCTTCATCGAGCACCAGGGTATTGAGTTCTGCCAGATTTAAGCTGCCGCGCGCCAGATGATCCATGACGCGGCCGGGAGTACCAACGACGATGTGGGCACCATGCTCCAGACTAGCCATCTGGGGGCGCATGGTGCTTCCACCGCACAGCGTAAGAATCTTGATATTGTCTGCGGAGCGTGCCAGACGGCGAAGCTCCTGCGTAACCTGATCTGCCAACTCGCGTGTTGGACACAGCACCATAGCTTGTACCGCAAAGCAGCGCGGGTTTAGCTTGGTAAGCAGCGTCAATGCATACGCTGCCGTCTTGCCACTGCCAGTCTTTGCCTGCGCGATCAGGTCATGACCTGCAAGCGAAATCGGCAAACTGGCCGCCTGAATCGGCGTCATCGTCAGATATTCAAGCTGCTGCAATGTTGCCAGTAAACCCGGCGACAGCGGTAATTCATTAAAAAGGCGTCCAGCAGTATTTACTGCGGACGGAGAGACTGTCTGTAAAGTATTATTCATCCGCAATTATCCCAGATATCAGCGGAATACGCACAGAATTGTATTTTTTAACAGAAGCATAAAGAAACGCATGATCCTTTCAAGCAACAATTATAAATCTCTGAACTAGAGATATACTCATCGTACTTCAAAATTTGGTTTTCATAATCCCTCATCCAACCTTCTCCCAGCGGGAGAAGGTATTAATGCCGAATTTTGAAGTACGATGACTATAGTTTTATGTTTCCCCTACAGTAGTGTGAAGTTAAAGCCAGGCTTCTTGGCACAAGCGATAAGATGGTGCAAGCACGTTACCTCAACCAAGCGCCAAGCGCCATCTCTTTGGAACATCTGGCCGCACTACCTGTCTCATTCGTTTAATGCTTTACAATCCCTGTTTTGACAGATAATACCCGGCTAATACGATAAGGTCACATGCAACCCAATAGAAAATATACGAATGACAGCGTTGGCTGGCGGTTTGATAACAGCTATGCCCGCTTGCCTGAATCTTTTTATGCACGGCTTCACCCTGTACCCGTGCGTGCGCCGCAGCTAGCAATGTTGAATCACACCCTGGCAGAATCGCTGGGATTGGATATCCGCGCACTGTCCGCAGAAGAAACTGCTTTGCTGTTTGCAGGTAATGTATTGCCAGCTGCAGCCCAGCCCATCGCGCAAGCCTATGCCGGGCATCAATACGGTCATTTCACTATGCTGGGCGATGGACGGGCGATATTGTTTGGCGAGCACCTCACTCCGGCAGGTAGCAGATTCGACATCCAGCTAAAAGGTTCTGGCCAGACTCCATTTTCACGGCGTGGCGATGGCCGCGCCGCGCTGGCGCCCATGTTGCGGGAATACCTTATCAGCGAGGCGATGCATGCACTTGGCGTCCCTACAACACGCAGTCTTGCCGTAGTCACCACCGGCGAATCAGTGATGCGGGAGACCGTGCTGCCGGGTGCGATTCTCACCCGGGTAGCGGCAAGTCATATTCGCGTGGGCACCTTTGAATATGTTGTAAGGATAGGAGGTGCAGAGAGCATCAAAATTCTGGCTGATTATGCTATTCAGCGTCATTACCCGGCGCTTGGTGAGGCTGATAATCCTTATCTTGCGCTCTTGCACAGCGTGATAGAACGCCAGGCATCGCTGGTGGCAAAGTGGCTGTTGGTTGGTTTCATTCATGGCGTCATGAATACGGATAATATGGCCATCAGCGGTGAGACGATCGACTATGGTCCTTGCGCGTTTATGGACGTATACGACCCGGATACCGTATTCAGCTCGATCGATCATCACGGTCGCTACCGTTATCGTAACCAGCCACATATCGCGCAGTGGAACCTCGCACGTTTTGCCGAGACATTATTGCCGCTATTACATTCGGTGCAGGAAGAAGCAGTGGCGCTGGCAGAAGCTGCAATCCACCAATTTCCCGCTATCTTCCAAGAGTATTGGCTGGCGGGAATGCGGAAAAAACTGGGGCTGTTCACTGCGGAAGCAGAAGATATTGCACTCATTGAAATCTTGCTGACCTGGATGCAACAGCATCAGGCCGATTACACCAATACCTTCCGTGCACTGGCGGCAGAAAGCTTGCCCCACGATGCTCTGTTTCAGAATGCTGAATTTGTTGAATGGCATGCGCGCTGGCAAGCAAGATTATCGCGACAAAGCGAGTCCAGGCAGTCATCATTCCATTTGATGCGGGCGCATAACCCTGCGATCCACCCACGCAATCATCGTGTTGAAGAAGCGTTAACAGCAGCCTCCGAGCGGGGCAATTACTCGCTGCTGCAACGACTACTGGCGGCAGTGACAAATCCCTACGCCGATGAACCGGAATATCACGATTACCGCACCCCACCAGCACCTTCTGAGTGCGTGTATCAAACATTCTGTGGAACGTAAACTTTGCTTTGCCTGAAGTTGTGGTGCTCAGCCTCGCCTCAAAATGAAGCTCAGCATGAATCAGAAATGATCATTCGTCACACCAGTCACTATAGCGGAAGCTTCTTTCCTTGGTAGCGACGTTTCCAGCGAGTGATTAATCTGAAGATTCCGCCAAAGATACGAACAGCCGCATAGTAAATGTAACGTGGCCCGAAATGATCTCTCTTGAGCAATTCATAAAAGATTTTATCGGCGCTCTGGCGTGAAATAGGCAGATCCGCATCAAGAAACTGATATAGCACATCGTGCAATAGCGAAGCGTAATATGCCTTAGGTTTTTTTGTTTGGTAATTGGGTACGCCATCTGGAATGCCCAATAAAATATCCCACAAAGCAAATTTTGGCGTGCAGCCGTCCCATGCATAATCGGCAAGCACTTTCATTGTTCCATCTGGATGAATTTCCAGCCTGCGCTTACCAGTTCGATCCTCAAAAGCGCAGCCAGCCGAAAATTCCTGGGGCAGATATGGCGCGATATTATAGGAAAAGTCCTTATCAAGAACATAGATCCATTTAACTGCAAACTCGGACATTTTAGCCCCCAATCATTTTGAGACAGATCAATACATAAACAAAAGCATCCAATAAAGCAGATTGACAACTAAAGCTGCGCTGACACAATCAATCAAACCAACTCAGCTTGCTGCATGCTCATGCTAACGAATAGCGAAATGGGCAGGCAATAATGCATATGCATACAATTTTTATTTCTCCATGCGCGCAACATTTTGCAGCACCTTAAATAATCCTTACTCCTGCTCGACATAACACAGTTACCCACAGCCTTATCCACGAAAATTGTGGATAATAATCAAACCGCTCTGAAACAGAAAACAACTTCAGAGAAAAAAATAAAGATTATTTCATTCTTCTTTTAGCAATTGTCAAGCTGGTACGATCTACTATGATATGAAAATCAAATCGATCAGTTTCTCTAAAACTCAAGAAGTCATGATGAAATGTAAAGAAAACTGATCAGTAATTTGACTTAAATTATCAGTGATAAAAGAGAAGAAAAATTATGACAAAAACAGGCATCACTTTCATTGCAATACTGATTACAACAGCTTTTTCTATCCCAGTGGTTCAGGCCAGACCATTCATATAAGGAAGCATGGGAAGCCAGGAAAGAACAGATGGAACAGGAGCGTGAATTTAGGAAAAGATATTAGAGAGGCCCAACTTCCAGTGGGAGCATATCATACGATAATAAGCCAAATAACGGTACGGCTGTGCAGTTGAGATGATTCCATCACATCACCCAGCTACTGAAGGAAAACTTGAGCGTCACAGGACATATCCCCACGCACAGCCAAATTAGTGCTGTAAGTAAGACTCAATGCACCGTCGACCCAGCTTCACGAAAGATGGCATCAATAGTCAATGCATCAAGGCGATATTCACGATTGCAGATATCGTCATGCACGACGACTTCGCCTTGTTCCTGCAAAATGGCGTTGACTTCTGCCCGGCCCAGTGACTGCAGCATACTGTAGATTTTAGCCGGATTTTCATGGCAACCGTAGCTGACTGTCTCTGCATCGAAAATGCGAATGGTTTCTTCAATAAACAAGCGTGTAAGGATTTCTTCAGTGGTCAAACTGAACATAGCCTGATCCTGTACGCTTGCAGCAAGTGCTTCGATGCGCGTCCAGCCATCGGCGTCCTGTTGATCAGCGGTAGGCAGTTTCTGCAACAGAATGCCAAAAATTGCGTCCGCTGATGTAGCCAGAAACAGGCGTGATGGCAGTTGCTCTGATTGCCTGAAATAATGCTCAAAGATTTCGGCAATAGTATCGCCATCAAGTGGCACAATACTCTGGTAAGCTTCACGCATGGACGCCATGTCCAAGGTCAGCACCAACTGGCCATGTCCCAGTAAATCGGGTACTGGCTGCGCTGCAACCTGGGAAGCATATTTCGCCATGCCGCGCAAATGAAAGCTTTCATTGCAATCAATGACCAGCATGGAAACTGGACCATTGCCCCTCAGCTGCACGGTGAGACGTCCAAGCTGCTTGAGATTACATCCCAGCAGCAGCGTAGTGGCGCTCATTTCGCCAAGCAACTGGATGACGGGAGCCGGATAATTGCGATCTTGCAACATTTGCTGCCATACGCTGTCCAGATGCACCACTGCGCCGCGTATGTCCAAATCTTCCAGTAAAAAACGTTGTATATAGTTGTTCATTTCAATGTTTCCTTTGCATTGCCGCCTATACCGGTAACACAGTGCTTACAATTCGCAAATTGTGGCTTTTATTGATACTGGCAGGCTACTCGGATCGTTTTGCTTCCGGTTATTCATGTTGATGATATTTCTTATTCAAGGAGTCAAGCCTAATCGTTAGCTTAAGCTCCCGCCAGGCTTATGATCTCTACTGCCAGCCTGTAACATAGTAGCCTTTCTCATGCAAACAACGGGTCACAAAATTCGCATAGGCCTGGTTAGGCTGTGAGGACCTTCCTGCAGAAAAAAGTGCCCGCAAGAATCCCCACACAGCACCGCTGGCTGCTCCAACCATGGAACCAGTGCCGGCTGCACCGGTAACAGCTCCTCCGGCAGCGCCGCTTGCAGCGCCAATTCCTGCGCCAATGACTGTACTCGAGGCAACATCGCCACTTTTGCCTGTTCCTTCCTCAGCGCCTGCTGATGCAGCAAGTTGCTTACAAGCTTCTATATCCTGCACCGCAACTTCCTTTCCAACTGATTGAAGATGAGCATTGGGATACAAGATGGGCTGCATGCTCGTGCAAGCTGGAAGCCATAATAAGATTAACCCTAGATTCAGTATCTTCACTAATTTCACTGCATCACTCCTCGTTCCATCCATCCTCCTGATTGAATGAGTATAGCTTGAACTTTGCATGGCAGCAGATTAATTCCCAGTACCCTATACCGTGATTGGTATAACATTGAACCTTGAAGTTCCATTACAACCCAATCAATATGATATCTGTTGCCAACCATGGCGTCTGCAATGATTTAAGTTACAAGATAGATACTGCTAAACGCGCTAAAGCGAGCCAAGATGGCGAGAGCATCAGGTATCAGGCACAATATCAGACTAATGCCTGCTGTTAACTTGCGGGGGTAGTGAATTGATACACATGATCCACGGGCTAACTGATAATGGCTGCAAACAACAAATTATCTCTTAGAAACAAACTCATGCTTTGGCAGGATAAAATCACCTTGTTTCAACACAAGATAAACTATTCACTCTGAATTTTTTGTAGATAGATAATGCGACAGAACCTGGAAAAGCCCTTCTTTCAGCTGCAAGCCAAATCCCAGCGGCAGCGCATCGAGCAGATCAACCGCAGCACCCAGAACGAACAGCCAGACAGTCAAGCAGAGATGTTCGCCAACCGCTTGCGCAAGAATCTGAAAAAATTGGCCAAATGGGCCAGGCAGAATCAGGTGTATTGTTACCGGCTATACGATGCCGACCTACCGGAATATGCGGTGGCAGTGGATGTTTATCACGGCGAGCAGACCTGGGTCAACGTGCAGGAATACGAGCCACCCAAAACGATTGATCCGGCCAAGGCCAATCAGCGGCTGGCGGGGGCAATGGCGACAATAACCAAGGTGCTGGAAATCCCTGCCGAGCAGGTGTTTTTAAAGATCCGGTGCAAACAGAAAAGCACCAATCAATACCAAAAACAGGGCGATTCCGGCCACTTTCATGTCGTGCAAGAAGGCGGCTGCAAATTCTGGGTGAATTTTGAGGACTATCTGGATACCGGCCTGTTTCTCGACCATCGACCGATGCGTTTGCTGATTCAGCAACAGGCAAAAGGCAAACATTTCCTCAATTTATTCGGCTACACCGGCAGTGCCACAGTGCATGCAGCGATTGGCGGTGCAACGGCCAGCGTCACTGTCGATATGTCCAACACTTATCTGGATTGGGCGCAACAAAATTTTGATCTCAATGGCATCTGCGGCCATCACAAGCTGGTGCGCGCCAATTGCCTGCAATGGCTAGCTGAGCAGGCCAGTTCCAGACAAAAACCGCAATTTGATCTGATCTTTCTCGATCCGCCGACCTTTTCCAATTCCAAGAAAATGGAACAAACCTTCGACATCCAGAGTGATCACGTGCAATTGATCCGCAACGCTACAGCCTTGCTGGCACCGGACGGAGTATTATATTTCTCAACCAATTTCCGTCGCTTCAGAATGGATAGAGAAGCATTGGCGAATTTGATCATGGATGATATCAGCGCGCTGATGATCCCTGAGGATTTCGCCCGTAACGCCAAGATTCATTATTGCTGGAGAATTTCTCGCTGAGCGAATGTTTGCGCATTTTCACAGCAGACATTTGGCTGGCAGTGATATTGCAATTGCTGCTTGACGATTAAAAACTGGCCATCACGCTGAAAATTATAAACCGGCATGCAACCCTGGTATGCCAATACGCTGAATATGGATGGCATTGTTTCCTTCTTCGTAGGCGAGCAATTTACCCTCTTTTTGCCAGAGACGAAACGCCAGGGAGTAGGATAATACCCGTATCGGATAGTCACGCGGCAGCGTTTGCAAATAGGGCTGAATGGTGGTGAAATCGGAAGCGCCGTATTGCTGCATGATAAAGCGCAGGCCACCGTTAGCAGGACCAATATTGTAGGCTAATAGCGCCAAAAAGAGATCACCTTTCATTTCAGCCAAATAGTGTTTAAATGTAGCTGCAGCGATAAAAGCATTGTGCCATGGATTTTCCAGAGAGATTTTTTCTGCATTCAGCCGCTTAAGCGCTTGCGCCACGACCGTTCTCGGAACTTGGGTAATTTGGAATAAACCGCGTCCACCATCGCTGCTGTCTCTCGGCATGAATGATGATTCTGTCGCTGCAATACCCTGCAGCAGATTGACATCGACATCGAAAGCGTTGGCTGCATCTTTGATAGCCTGCCGATACTCCTGTGACCGATTAATCATTTTCTGCAGTTGTGACGGGTTATACCTGCGATAAGCTGCATAGACTTGATGGGCAATGGTCATTCGGCCTGCTTCTTCCTTACCTCCAACCAGCGTACGGAAATTTCCGTAAGCCAGGGTGAACTGACCATGGATAACGAACCAGGTGATTAGCAAGGCAAAAGAGAACGATAGCAGCGGCGTCAATAATTCAGAATGAAGCTGCAGCCATTTTCTCAGTTTCCACCAGCCGATAAAAAAAACGGCCACAACCAGTATCAACGCTAATACACCGATAGCAAACGGCAGTAGGCTACTAAAAAAACTGGTGCCAGAAAACTGGTTCGCGGCATAGCCTAACAACACCATAATAGCCAGAACTGCCGTAAGGCCCAGACTGATGATTTCTATGCTTACCAGTAATAATTTTCGCCGGAAGCTGCCAGGCTGGTATTTTTTTGACCGTTTCCCGGATTTGCTTGGGTCGGTACGCGTGATAGGGCCACGTGTGCGCCTCGGTTTTGGCTTTATATTGGCAGGACTAGAATTGCTGAGGTTAGCCGCTTTATCCATCAGAATAAGATTCTAAACAGTTTATAAATCAACGGTATCTGAATTGATCAGTAAATAATTACCGCGATGTCCGGAGTATTTATTGGCTACCTGCTTTCGTAGATAAAGTGATTATTTGATAAGGTTTTTGCGCAAAACAGTTGAAATGATAAGACAATCTTAGCCTTCAAATAGAATGAATTTAATCGTAAAAAACAGCGCTTTTTGCTGATGAAGAAGCGTCCAGTAAAAATCATCGCTGCAGGAAGCTCGCCACTGATTGTCAGGACTCACAACCTGAATCAAAAAAACCATTTTAATTGCTTACTTGCATGTTTGACAACATATCGCATTTTTAGTACTTTGCTGGCAGAAACTGACTTATTTCCCACTTTAACCAAGCTAATCCGCTTCAAATGACGAATGATCAAATTGCAGAGTACAATGCTGCATTACGAAATAAACCTGCGCTGGAGATAGTGCGCTGGGCCATCGAGCAGGCAAATGGCCGCGCTATTATGTCAACCAACTTCCGCCCTTATGAAGTGGTTATTCTTCATCTCTGTGTTCAAATACAACCGGATATTCCGGTACTTTGGGTAGATCATGGTTACAACCGACCGGCGACTTACAGATATGCCGAAAAGCTCCGGCAAACACTCAATCTCAACCTTAAAACCTATGTACCCAAGCTAACCGCTGCCCACCGGGATGCACTTTATGGTTCAATCCCAACTCTCGACGATGAAGCTGAACTGATGAAGTTCAGCGCAATGATGAAATTGGAACCGTTTCAACGTGGCATGAAGGAACTTGCGCCTACTGTCTGGATTACTGCATTACGCAAAGTGCAGAATCCGAATCGCGCCAGTCTGGATATTCTCTCCAAGGATACAAATTATGACACGATCAAAGTCAGCCCCGTTTTCTACTGGACGGATGCTGATATGGAAGCCTATCTTAAGCAGCATGGTTTACCGAATGAGTGGGATTACTTCGACCCGGCGAAAGCTGATGAAAAACGCGAATGCGGCTTGCACGTTAAATGAGGAAGTAAAACGCCCGCGTATGCTTAACTCGTGCGCAGGAACATGTATCAATACTTACGCAAAGTTAGCTTTGATCTGCACACATTCAATATATACAACATATAATTCCATTTCTAAATCAAAACTGACTTTGTCGGCTTCACCTTGCCGTATTATTTATACTGTCTGCGGCTCGCCTTCGCGTCATTTTTGATTTGGAAATAGAATAACATTGAATTGACAGCGCTTTTCTATGAGTGAAATCAACCAGCAAGAGCTCAATGAGTTAACCAGACGTTATCATCAACTGCTGGTATCCCAACAAACACTTATTCTTTCCACTGCTACAACCAATGGTTTTCCAAATAGCAGCTACGCCCCTTTTGTGCGGGATCAGACTGGGTACTTTTATGTTTATGTCAGTGAACTGGCAGAGCATACGGTCAATTTACTCAATAATCCATGCGCATCAATTCTGCTTATTCGTCCAGAATCGGAATCTCGTAATCTTTTTGTGCGAGAACGGGCCGTGTTAAATTGTCGCGTTAAGGAAATAAAGCGGGATAGTGAAATATATATGCAGCAGATAGCGGCATTACAGGAAAAATTTGGCAATGTTGTTAGCGTGCTAGCCACATTGCCAGACTTTCATTTATTTGCGCTACATCCGGAAAGCGGACGGTATATTGCTGGTTTTGGTCAGGCCTTCACTATTGATGTCAATAATGATAACTTGCATCAGTAATTATTACTTTAATTATCAATAATTTACAGAGCAGCATAAATTACGCATGCTGTTGCACTGCGTCTGGCATTTAAGTGCAATGCAACACATAGTGCCTGTATTCACAATTAGTCACATGAATATCTCTTAATCGATCATCTGAGACATTTCCCTCAAAATAGGCAACAAATACCCGCATCGTTTCTTCATGAGCGACAACCAGCACCGTTTTATCCTCCTGCACTTTTAGCCAGTCGATAAAACGCAACACACGCTGTTTATGATCCAGTAATGATTCGCCGCCATTCACGCGCTTGCGTAGTGGATCAGAGCTAATCGCTGCAAAATAGTTAGCCACTGGCATGCCTTCAAATCCGGAGCGGATGTCGGCAAGATCAGCATGCACCTCAATCGGCACTAAGTGGTGACGGTTTATGATTTCCGCAGTTTGGTATGTGCGTGGCAGGGGTGAAACAATAATCCGCTCAAATGCTACATCACGCAGCGCTAATGCAGCCGACTGCGCCTGCTCTATGCCTGCCTCCGTTAAATGAACATCCCGTGCAGGATCATCGTTACACAAGCCAAGATCATTATAGTTAGTGCGTCCATGGCGCATGAAGTAGATAACCATGTTACGGATGTGTGTGATCATTTTGGGTTCATCTGCCATTCAGCTTCAAGGTCATACAATTTTCATAACGAACTATCAATTATGCCGGATTAATTGATAAATCTTTCTTAGAACTGACTATACGAATACTACGAGCACGATTATGGAGAGAGGTCATGAATGGAAAAAAAATTCTTACTCTTTTTGCCGTAATTGCTTTTCCTTTCCTGGGCGGGTGTGTTGCCCCTCCTTATTATGGAGGAACAGGCTATTATGGAACAGTTACTTACGGTTACGGATATCGGCCATTATTCTACAGTAACCAAGGATTCTTTGGCGGATATAGGCACTTTGATGGCGGGCACAGGCACTTCGGCCACAGACATAAACATTTTGATGGCAGGCACAGACACTTCGGTAGTGGGCACAGACATTACTGGGGCGGACATAGACATTTCGGTGGCGGGCATAGACACTTCAGGGGTGGATACCGGGGAGGTCATAGAGGCGGTCATCATCGTTGGTAAAAATGATGATGGTACTGGCCTGATAAGAAGCACATAAATTGCTAGATCATATTGTTGTGGGCCGCAACCCTGCCGCAGAGAAAAAGCATGAAACTTTACAAGGCACACCAATCCGTAAGCAACATACGCCAGTGAGCACCCGTTTTGTTAATGGAGAGAATCGCATTAACAATGTCTTAATCTTCTCGAATCTCCAATCGAAGCCTATTAAATTTTAATATAATGAGCATTGAAACAAATACTTTCAGAATAAGAAACCCATTTTCGGTTAGCTATCGAGAATTTTAACTTTGTAGAGTCCAGAAGAATATCGCTTTTTTTTCATATTCTATTCTCTTACTTGCTGGGTGATTTTACTAATGAGGAGCAAATTAAAATATGCATTTGTTTGCTCAATAGCAGTACTCTTGGCTGGATGTGGCACAATCAATACAGTTATTCGAGGTGATTGGGTTACTAAGCGCAATCTCAATCGGATTGAAACCTCCTGTGAAACGATACCACGGATTTATAGTGGTGTTTCTTACGATGTTTGCCTTCTACGGGGAAAGCCTTCGCAAATGGCACTATGGCTAGCGCCGATACCTCAGCTAATATTCGTTGATATGGCATTATCAGGCGCCTTGGATACAGTTGCCCTTCCCTATACAGTCTATACACAAATCAACAATGGTGATATTAAGCTCAAATAGAAGGTATATGAAAACATTATTCTGGGCTTTTGAGAGTTAGCCAAAACAGCAGTACCAGCATAAATTTTTGATCCTTTTAAATCTTTCTGATTCCAGGCACACTCCTTTCATTTCATAACGGGGCCGAATGTTCTCTCCGCGCACTCCTTTTGCCGGAAAGGAAAAAATGGTCTAAATCCAGCAATTCTTGCTATCAAATGAACATAAATATTTTGAATTCTTGATCGCTTATCAGAGCGTTTGACACTCTATTCCCTTTCCTGTACTTTCATTTCCTATGAAAAAGAGCGTTTATTTTTCCTATACCCCGAATCAAATAACAGGGAGACCGAAATGAACGAAACTCAAGCCGTGGTAAAGCATATCCAGCAAATTCTCGAAAACGAGCCACGCATCAACCTGCACCACTATCCTGTGAAGGTAAGCGTATTGCAGGGTGCAGTGGTGATGGAAGGCGTAGTCGCGGACATCGCTGCTAAGAAGCTCGCTCTCGAAGCAGCGGGCGCGATCGAAGGCACGCACGAAGTCGTCGATCGGCTGCGCGTCGTGCCCTCTGAGCGGCGCGGCGACGGCGCAATTCGTGACTCGCTCGCAAACTTCCTGCTTAACGCGAACGAACTGCGCAATTGCACGATGCGCGTCGTCAGTAACGGTAAGCTCGAGATGTTGCGCGAGGCACCGCCCGACAACGGTGGATCAATCAACTTCGAAGTCAATGACGGGATCGTCACGCTCAGCGGTGCAGTGATCAGCCTTTCGCACAAGCGCATCGCTGGAGTGCTTGCCTGGTGGACGCCCGGCTGCTGCGACGTTATCAACTCACTCGACGTTGTGCCTCAGGAGGAAGACACCGACTACGAAGTCATCGATGCTGTGCGCCTGGTATTCGAGATGGATCCATTCGTGCAACCCGAACAGATCGACGTCAAGTGCAGCAACTACATCGTGACGCTGCAGGGCTATGTGCGCACCGCCGATGAAAGCCGGCGCGCCGAACTCGATACTTGGTACGTGTTCGCCGTCAACCGCGTAGTCAATAATCTTGAGCTGCTCGGGTAGGCTTCAGCGCATCACGGCGACGAGTCTTCTGGCGAACGATCATAGCCGCGGCAGGTCAACTTCGCGCTGCCGAAGATCAGATAGCTCTGTGTGTGGTAATAAGGCAAGCGGCCGGGCGAGCACAGCGACGCAGAACTGTGCAGCCATAACTTAAGATTCCTTTTTCTATTTAGAATCATTAGTATGAGCAAATACTGAACGCCGTTTATCGGTTAAGCTCAAAAATAAGTTAGCTCTTCTGGAAAACTGGAAATTAAAAACAGGCTGCCGCTTAGCTTCACATAGCCTGCTTTGGCGATAGCCTCACTTTATAGCATAACAGCTATAATTCCCATAACACCTTGATTATGGATTCAAGAAGATGATCAGGAGAATTATTATGAATAGATATCTCATGGTTTTGGTTGTGTCTTGGGGATTATATTTCAGTAGCGCCTTAGCTGAAGATGCGTCCAGTTTCCAAAACAATATTCTTGAAATACCTCGGGTCGACACACCTGAGCAAGTAGGAAAATATCAAAATGCTGAATTTAAACTTGCACCCGATGGTCGTTGGGACCTATTACGAGCAAGTGAAGCTCAGCAGGCATTTATTGATGAAATAGAAGTAAAAATATTAGAAAGTTTTCCAATACAAATACATGTTGCGGTATCAGGTTTTCTTGCTACACCTTGCCATCATCTCGGGCCAATTAATAAACGTTATGCAAACAATCGTTTTGAAATTGCGGTCAATATGACTCCACCTCAACCCGATACAGCATGTATTACAGTGGTGGAACCATTTCAGATTACTATCCCATTAGATGTATATGGCTTACCGGCAGGGACCTATCAAGTTTCCGTGAATGACAAATCGGGAAGTTTTGTTCTGGATAAAGATAATCAATAATTGGATTCAGCATGATTTAAATCATATTTCACTAAAGCGTGTTTTTCAAAACGACGCCAAGGCAATTTGACTTGACATTCATTCTACCCATGGCAGATTGTGGTATTTGAATCATTTCTGATTTTCTAGAGAATCGGAAAACCGACGGTGGTTGAACCAGCCAACTCATCCCAGACCGACATATCTACCGGCATCGATCTGTCACCATAACCCCTGCTGCCAAATTACTTCTGTTTTGTGTAGCCCGATGATGGTTTCTGCCACAACATTATTGCAAGTCGACCTGGTGATAAAAATGCTCACACTTAGCATAGCTTTCCATCAGTGGGATTTGTTTGGAGCAAATCTTTTTTGCAGCTTGATCCCAATGATCTATTGCTAAAGCCTGCATCAGTAATACAGGGCTTTCTTAGAGTCTGTTCAAAGTCTTTGCAGTAACAACGCCAAGAAAGCAAGATGGACGAACTGTAGGCTGGTGTTGAGTTTACGTTCACAATTTTTCCACAGCCGCCGGCATTTTTCCAACCATGCGAA
>NZ_JAGFJM010000134.1 GCF_024102715.1 Nitrosomonas communis | reverse complement strand
CCAGTACTCATCATTGAGCATCATTCGGGGCATCGCAAACTCGTTTTGTTGGTGGTATGGGAACCCCAATATTACGAGTTTGTTTCTATCTATGAAATACTTACCTTAAAACGTCAACAGACCCTAGGAGATCAGTTTGTTTATAACGCGCGATGACTACAAGATCAGCATTGCAGGTGGCCTGTTAGTGGTGGGATTGACTCTAGCTGCAGGCTTTACAGTCTATAGTATGCTGAAACCGCTAATTGAATCTTCACTTAGTAAAGGGATCGGAGTCGCATTAAAGAGCAAGGCAGACTTTCTTGAGAGTCAAATTGAGGAGGGATTAACAAATACATATGCGATTGCCACCTACCCCTACCTGATTCAGGCTTTGCTACAAGTCAATGCGCAGCCAGGTAATGCTAATGCTATGCGCGACATGAAACGAGAAATGAATTCATTGCTATTAGCCGGTTTCACGGCGATAACTGTTTACGATATAAACAGCAATAAAGTAATACAAGGTGGTCATTTCTCCCAAAACCAATCCCAAAAATTTCCGATGCATGCCCACCACGATTCGTTCATGATCTGGGACGATAATCAGCTTTCTCTGCATGTTAGAAAGGATGTGCTGGATCAGAACGCGCGACGTATCGGTAGCATTGCAGCGGAAACAAGATTGCCACAGCTTACTCGCAATCTCACAGAAATAAGGGAGATCGGTGAAAGTGTCGAGCTCATGTTGTGCGAACCGTTGGAAGTGGGTGGGCAGGAGATGGCGTGCCTACTGAGCAAAGTTGATGGAGTAGAATTCAAACGATTATTGCCTTTGACCGATGGTGTAGCGCTGCCAATAAGTCACGCGCTGGGAGGGAAATCCGGCATCATCATAGAGGAATATCGTCAAGTACCGACAGTAGCTGCATATACCCCGCTGGGTACATTCGGCATGGTGCTGATGCAAGACAAAAAAGAATTTTACGCGCCGATGATTGAGCAAATAAAAATCATTGTTGCAAGTCTTATCGTGCTGATAATCATCGGGATACTGCTGCTGTCCTGGCTAGTGCTACCACTAATGCGCAGATTAGCCAGGTCGGAAAAGGGCGCGCGGGAACGATTGAAAGAATGCCAATGTTTGCATGGAATCCGTCGCGATATGGAACGTAATCTCCAGGAGAGTGAGTTCTACCAGAAAGTCATTGCGCGGCTGATACAGGCGATGCAATTTCCTGAAATGACATCTGTGATGATCGAGCTTGACGATAAGCAATTTGTTTCTGATCGGTACAATAAGGATTCAATGCACAGACTGCAAGCACGGATCGTAGTCAATGGGGAAGCGTATGGTTGGTTGCGTATAATCTATAGTGAAGATCAACCTTTCTTGCTGCCGGAAGAACAAGATTTGATTGATACTGTTGCTAGTGTTCTGGGGAGGTGGATTGAGCGGGAACAGGCAAAGCAGCGCATTGTACAGATGGCAACTCATGATGTATTGACCGGTCTACCTAATCGCTATTTACTACAGGACCGCCTCAAGCAGGTGCTGGCGCATGACCGCCGTACACAGGAACAGGCAGCGGTACTGTTTGTCGATTTGGATCACTTCAAGAGCATCAACGATACGCTGGGGCATGCGGCAGGTGATTTGCTGTTACGGGAAGTAGCAGCAAGGCTTAATGCTAATATACGTACCGAAGATACGGCGGCACGCCATGGCGGAGATGAGTTCATCATACTATTGCAAAATATCACCGGTAGTCAGGAAGCGAAATTGGTTGCACAAAAAATATTAAATGAATTGATACAACCTTTCCATATTCATGGAAAAGAGTTGCATATCGGTGGCAGTATCGGCATTGCAATGTTCCCATCTGATGGGAATGATGTGGAAGACTTGTTGAGGAGCAGCGACATCGCGATGTACCATGCCAAGAAGAATGGCCGCAATAACTACCAGTTCTTTTCGCCTGAGATGAATCAAAAGATGGCGGAAAAAGGTTCTGTCGAGCTAGGATAGTATGAAATGAGGAAACGACATGGACGATATTTATGAGAATAAAAAATATAATTGAAGCCAAACTGCAATCATTGCAACCACAATTTCTGGAAGTCATCAACGAAAGTCACAAACATAATGTGGTAGCGGGATCCGAATCCCATTTCAAAGTGACCATCGTTTCTGATGAATTTAATGGAAAAATGCTTCTAGCTCGTCATCGAATGATTAACAGTATCTTGGCTGATGAGCTTGCTCATTCTATTCATGCACTTTTTCTGCATACAATGACCACCGAAGAATGGTTTGAAAAGAGCGGAATGTCCAATAATTCTCCGCCTTGCCTTGGGGGCTCAAAAACCAAATAACAGCACATTTGTGAGTACGCATTTGATTAGTCTTTCATACTTGCTCATTCTGTGGTTGCGATGAAGGGGTTCGGTTAACTTGCTGCTTTCCTTCTGGAGTGAAGGGACGCAGGTTGACCTCCCTCGTACGCATAGTTGGCCGCTGTAGGATCGTTTCGGGTTACCCCCATCTGGTGAAGTGGTACCCAAAAACTGGACAGGTTGTTAAGCTCTGGCAAAACAGAAAAGGAGTGAAATAACTATGAGCAAGAAACGCGCGCAATATTCCAATGAATTCAAAGCGAAAGTTGCATTAGCAGCCATCCGAGGGGAAGAAACCGTGCCGCAGTTGGCATCCCGGTATGGAATCCATCCGACCCAGATCAATAGCTGGAAGCGGCATTTGATTGAACAAGCTGCGGAGTTATTTGCTCGTAGTGATG
>NZ_JAGFJM010000133.1 GCF_024102715.1 Nitrosomonas communis | reverse complement strand
TCATTCACGTCGACTCAGTAAAAGCTACGAACGTCTCATGCGTACCGACGAAACTTGGGTTTACATCGCTATGATTCGTATTATGTTGAGGAGACTAGCTTAAAACAGGAGTTTCCAAACAGTTTCTGAGTCTGTATCTGCATTAAATCATTCTCTGCTTTCAGACGCAACATACGCCGAACAAGTGCTGCTTCAATAGCGGCAACGCTTGATGCGGCGAGTTTGCGGTATACCGTCATCACGAACCCGATTGCTCGACCAGTAGTGCCAGAAGTTACCCTCCCTGCGGCATAGCCGAGTTTGAGATATTTTTGCAGTGCTTGATCGAATTCTTGTTCTTCATTACCTATCCGAACAGGGATGGTTTTAGTAATCTTGCCATTAAAAATAAAATTCCCTTCCGCGTCTGTCACATCAGCTTTATTATTGCGAATAACCATGCTGGCTAAAATAGAAGGGTCTAAAGAAAGCCACTGAATCCGCTCACGCCATTCCGGACGAATTAATTCCAATAGCGCCTGAAATTTATCTTGCTTTCCCTGATGTGGTGTTGCAGAAAGAAGCAGCATGGAATCAGTTAGTCCACGAAGTTTTCTGGCAAGCTTGAATCGATCACTGGATTCAAACTTCATTCCATATTGTGAACGACTTAATCGATGGGCTTCATCGAATACGATAATATCCCATTGACCCGATTGCATTAATTTATTCAGATGATCTTCTTGTTTGAATTTGTCAAGTGATCCTATTATGTGATCATAAAGCTTCCATTCACGCTCTTCATTGATGAAGAAATCTTCACCATAAATACGGAAGTCAGATAGTCCAAACTTGTGATGCATTTCTTCCTTCCATTGTTTGACCAAGCCTGCAGGTGTAATCAACAATACCCGTTTGAAATTACCTCGCTGCTTTAGTGCAGATAGAAGCATGCCAGCTTCAATGGTCTTGCCTAAGCCTACGTCATCTGCAATCAGCCAATTTAGATTTCCAGATTTTAAGATATGATGTACAAGATGAATCTGGTGAGGTAGAGGATCGATGTTTAGCCGCGATAATGCACCAGTATTTTCATGCCAAGTTTCGATGGCATATGCTAAAGCTCGGAGTCTGAACCGTTCTGCATGGCTAGAGTAACCGAGTTGCCCCAATAAAAAACGCTGACGTGCACCACGAACAAATCGCAAATTTTCATAGGGTAGCCAGACACGCTCACTGATATCTGGGAATTCAATAAGGTGTTGGCATCGCCCACCTATTTGACGTGTTTCAACCACTTCACCTACTCCGAGAGATTGCCGTGTTCGGGATCTAGGTAAATCTTGCACTGTGGCGCCAAGTCCGAAACCAGAGGTAAGCTTTTCTAGTTTAATCGATTCGAGATTTTTCTTGCCGAACCACTGCACGGAAACATGTATGGAATCTTCATTTTCTTCATGACTTTTAACTTCTCCCCGTATCTGATCATTTTCAATTTGTTTGACCAGACATCCTACGACCGGTATAAGCACTAATCTCTCCTATCCAATAGCTCATCTTACAGACTGTTTTCTTCGTCATATAATTCATGTCCATGACGAGCATTTCGCAACATTAAACGGCCATCCCAACTACTTGTTGCATAACGTTCCGCTTGGGGATCTATATATACTCCTAGGTCGCGGAGTCTTCTTGGTTGCTCTAGATCATCTGCAAATTCAGTTTCATCTGTCGGATAGTGGTCGAAGATTATCCAACCTTCATGATCTGTAAGATCATCATATGCCCCTACGCGATACAAAACATACATATAAAATCCTTTGAATCTATGCTGTAAGCTGGAGGAACATAGCCAGCGCTCAAGGCATTCGTTAAGAAGTGCTTCTACCTCTTCAATTTGAGGATAGCTATTAAAGCTGCGAATTATTTTTAATGCCGTAGGCCAACTAATTAGTGAGTATTGATGACAAATTTCTCCGGACTTATTCATGGCAGACCAAAAATCTGGGTGTTCATACCACATCTGGCGCAATTCCTCAGCCAATATTAACTCTTTCGGAATCATGCCTGATTCAATTGCTCGCCGCATAGCGGTCTGTGAAGAAGACCACCAATATCGATTAAATATAGTGGCAAGTATCTTAATGCCATTTCTGTCCCAATCAAACTCATCACCAACTCTAATAGCAATTTGTAATGCTCTCTCAGCACGAGTCAGTCGATCTGGCAAGTTAAAAAGTTCATGTCTAGTTGGTGGAGCTTCAATTGCGACAGAGGGGAGAAGACTTTCTTCCCAAATATCTTCCTCATTAGCTGTATCGATAATATCTGGAGTAAACCATTCATCTTCGTTCGATATAACAGGAAAATCTTCTAGATCTGGGTTTTCGAAAAAGCCAGTTAAAATTGGTTGAGGAAGAGTTGTCGAAATATTCCTCACCAATACATGCTCAACAAAACTATCTTCATTAGTAAGTAGATCATCTACCACTAATTCCATAGATTCATTATTGATGAATTTGTCCGAGCTGGAAGAAAACTCGTCTAATTCTGTGTGCTTAATTGAGGTGCTACCGTTAACCGAAAGTACATTCACTTCTTCGGTGTCAATTAAATTTTGAGTTTCTTGATTTACATTTGAATTACTATGCGCAGATTCTTGCTTAAATACAGAATCATTATTAGGAGGAATATAATTTACGGGAGTAGTAATTAAGGAGGAAATATTCTGCTGTTTCTTATCATCTATTACTGAATCATCATACACTCGATGATTTAATTTCCTTTGATGAACCTCATTCATGTATTCAGCATCTTCATTGCTGAAAGGCTTTGTGAAAGCTTTGTAAAATCCTATCTCTAAAATCAGAGTGCTAAAAGCTTTAATTTTTTTAATCAACTCATACATTATCTGCCCGCCTTACCTAAAGATGCAAAATGAAAAGATGAGGGCAAAATGTTGTTATAAAAACTTTCTTCCAACATGCTATCTGCATTAGTGGCTATGGTCTTTGCGTTTTAATTGACATCTATATAAACTTTTACTAAAAAGAGCAGAGCATCAATACCTAGTATTGAGTGTGTCTTAACTTTTAATAAAACATAAACAAACTAGCCTGTGATTCAGCTAAATTTAATATCTTTAACAAATTGCTAAAAATCACAAAATTTTTCTTGAAATAACAAATAATAGTTATCTAGTCGATTAATTTTCTTATTACCTTAGCCAGATTGAAATCGTACTTTGGTCATACTAATTCAAAATTTCTGTAATCCTCAAATATCCCAGCGCAATCAATACACTAACTGAACAACCACAAGAGCCTTCGGCGACGCTACGGGCTCAATAATCTGTGCACCACATCGGGATCAAGTCCATAATCAAGAATTCTTGTTCTTGCGAACAATAGTCCCAATCGTCGTTCTTGTTTTTTTGATTCGGCGATAGCTTCAAGGTCTTCGGTTGCTTCCGGCGACCACTTTACTTCGAGAGCCATTTGCTGAGTTTCTTTTCAACCTCATCCTGGCTAAGGGTTCCTTCCTTTTCGGCGCGTTCGATACCCCTGTGGATTTTCTCCACGACGTACAGATGATACTGGACATCTTCCAATGAACAATTGTCAGGGAGTTTATCCAGGAGCGCTTTTACTTCTTCTTTAGCAGTCCTCATAAATCATTACTTCTTTATTAGAGTACATAACGACAAGCTGCATGCTATCTCCTTCTATTTTATAGAAGTACGTCGATTTAGCTTTCATCATAACAAACTTTGTTAAATCCACAAATATGATGAATAGATCACATTTTTTGGATTAGGCATATGACAAACTCAGGCTCGAATGACAAATTCACTAGACAGTTACCGTCCCGTAAAACTTGACACTCATTTTCTAATTCTGTAGTCTGCGCGCCTTTTACCTCAGGTGCCTTCCTGGTTTTTGCCTTGAAGGTTAAACGGGAAGCTGGTGCGTTCTGATTTGATTCAGACAAAGCCGGCACTGCCCCCGCAACGGTAAATGAGTTAACGATCTGCATGATGCCACTGTGTGATGACATGGGAAGGCGTGGATCTGGAATGAATTCCGCTCATGAGTCCGGAGACCGGCCTGAAGTAAGTAATACGTTATTGCGGAGGGCAATAACCGGCATTCTGATTAGCTTTTATTAAAGCTGATCTGCTGGTCTATTTCTGCATTCCTCTGCAAGACGAACCTATTAACCCGACAACGCGCGGGTGTGCGCGGAGGAATGAAATATGCAAAAATGCCGGTTAGCGGCAATGACAGGGCTATGGCTCGCTGCAGTTACGACTGCAGCTACCGCTGTCTTCGCTGAAAATATAGATCATCAAGGAAAGCCTATTATCGTCACCGCTACGCGCACTGCACAGACGGCAGAAGAATCGCTTGCTTCGGTGACTGTCATCTCGCGCAAGGAGATAGAGCGCCAGCAGGCAAGATCACTCGATGATTTGTTCCGTGGCGTGCTGGGCATTAATGTCAATAATAATGGCGGTCCGGGTAAAGGCACTTTTGTGCATATGCGCGGCACTGAATCTGATCATGTGCTGGTATTGATCGACGGCATCAAGGCAGGATCGGCCACTTCAGGCACGACTGCATTTGAAAATATCCCCATTGAGCAGATTGAGCGTATTGAAATTGTGCGCGGGCCGCGTTCCAGTTTGTATGGTTCGGAAGCAATCGGCGGCGTGATCCAGATTTTTACCCGCAAGGGTGTGGGTGAGGGGATTAAGCCGAGCTTTAGTTTTGGTGGTGGTAGCTATAGTACGCTCAATGGCTCGGTCGGACTTTCGGGTGGCGGTCAGCAGGGTTGGTTCAATATGACAGTAAGCGGTATCGGTACAAGCGGTTTTAATGCTTGTAGCGGCTCGGATACTGCCGGCTGTTTTACCCATGAACCCGATCGGGATGGTTATCGCAATGTGGCCGGCTCCGCCCGTGCCGGTTATCGCTTCCAGAATGGACTGGAAATCGAGGGTAATTTTATGCATTCAGCGGGCAAAACGGAGTTTGACGGCAGTTTTGTCAACAAATCCGTCATGGCGCAACAAGTTCTCGGCGGTTCAGCGCGCTTTTCACCATTTGATTTCTGGCGCATAAACCTGATTGCAGGCCGTAGCCGGGATAATTCGGATAATTACTTGAACAAAGTTTTTATGACTCGCTTCAATACGCAGCGTGACACTGTTACCTGGCAAAATGATTTCACGCTCAATCAGTATCATCAGCTTTCAGTAGGTACGGATTATCAGCATGATCATGTCAACAGCACAGATGCATTCGCCGTGACCTCACGCAACAATTGGGGCGTTTTCGCGCAGCATCAGGCGGTGTTGGCTGCCCATAGCGTGCAGTTATCGCTGCGGCATGATGACAATCAGCAATTTGGCAGTCGCGTCACAGGAGGGGCTGGCTGGGGTTATGCCATTACTGACAGGATACGTTTGATGGCCAGTTTTGGCAGTGCGTTTAAAGCGCCTACCTTTAATGAGCTTTATTTTCCAGGGTTTGGCAATGCCAATCTGCGCCCGGAAGAGTCGCGCAGTTTTGAATTTGGCGCACGCGGTAATGTTGATTGGGGTAGCTGGGCGCTGAATGTGTATGAAACCCGCATTGATGAGCTGATTGCGTTTGACGCCAGCATTCTGGCCCCGGCTAATATCAATGAGGCGCGTATTCGTGGCCTGGAAGCTGTTATCAGCACTCAGATCAAAGGCTGGCAATTAAATGGCAATCTGACTTTTCTGGACCCTGAAAATCGCTCATCTGGCCCTGATAAGGGTAAACTATTGCCTAGACGGGCAGAGCAGTCATTTCGTTTAGATATCGATCGCCAGTTTGGTCGATACAGGGTAGGGGCCATGTTTCTGGCTGAAGGTGAACGTTTTGATGATCTGGCCAATACACGCAGGCTTGACAGCTATGTAAAACTTGATCTTCGCGCTGAATATATACTGAGCAAACACTGGCGTTTACTGGGACGTATCGAGAATCTGTTTAACGAACACTATGAGACGGCAGCTTTTTTCAACCAGCCGGGGCGTAATTTCTTCGCTACGTTACGTTATCAACCTTAACAAGGAGTCAAAAAAATGTTCACTTTGTCCGCCCGCAATCAGGTGGGTATCGGTCTTGCGCTGCTGCTACTGATGATGATCACACGCAGCCATCATTTTGCATCATTACATAACTTGCCGGATGCTTCCTGGACAGTTTTCTTTCTGGCTGGTGTTTATTTACGCTCAGTCTGGCCATTAGTGGTTTTGCTGGCATTCAGCGGGGGACTTGATTTTGCAGCTTATACCTGGGGCGGCGTCAGCGGTTTCTGCCTGACACCAGCCTATGTGTTTTTATTGCCTGCTTATGCTTCCTTATGGCTGGCCGGTCGTTGGTATGCTCGGCAACATCAATTTGCCTGGCGCACGTTGATGCCGCTTGCTGTCAGTATGATAGCAGGCTTAATGTTGTGCGAATTATTCTCCAGTGGCGGCTTTTATTTCTTCTCCGGCCGCTTTGAAGACACCACGTGGGGTCAATTTGCGGAGCGGCTGATTACCTTTTTTCCGCTGTATGTTGAGTCATTCCTGTTTTACGCAGGTATTGCGTTGATCACACATGCAGCGCTTGCCTTGCTGCGCCAGCAATTCAATTCTCCTGATACCTCAGCTGGTTAGCATCATGGCAGATTCTGAAGAGGATCGTGAGAACGAAGCTGCATGCCATCACTGTATTCCCCCTCAAGCGGATGGTAAAAAGGCAGCGTCAGAACGGGAAAAGCGTTACCGCGAGCGCATGCAGCGCAAGAAGGAAGTAATCGATGCCGCCATCACGCGTGCAGATCAGGAGAAAGGCTTGCTGCTGGTTCTTACTGGCAATGGTAAAGGCAAATCCAGCTCAGCATTTGGCATGATTGCACGCGCGCTGGGGCATGGCATGCGGGTGGGAGTAGCGCAATTCATTAAAAGCCGCACAGATACTGGGGAAGAGGCTTTTTTCCGGCGTCAGGAGAATGTGATCTGGCATGTTCTGGGGGAAGGCTTCACCTGGGATACGCAAGATCTGGCACGGGATACCGAAACAGCCCAACGCGGCTGGGCTATTGTCCAGGGAATGCTGCGTGATCCAACCCTGGATTTGATCGTACTGGATGAATTGACTTATCCGATTAAATTCGGCTGGCTGGATTTAGCCGCCGTTTTGAATGACCTGAAGCATCGTCCACACATGCAACATGTGGTCATTACTGGACGTGGCGCTCCCGAAGTACTTTGTGAGGCAGCCGATACTGTGACTGAAATGCGCGATATCAAACATGCTTATCGCGCTGGTATTCAGGCGCAAAAAGGCATTGATTTATAATAGTAGCAAGATAGATCTTTGAGCCAGAATAAGATGGTCGATCACCGTTTCAGCGAAACCGAGCGTACCGCAATCTATCGGGTGATTGCTGAGCGCCGCGATATGCGCCATTTTCTCCCTGAGCCTGTTGATCCGGTTGTGTTTAGACGCTTGCTAGCCGCAGCACATCAGGCGCCCAGTGTGGGCTTGATGCAGCCATGGCGGTTTATCCGGATTACGGATACCCGGCTGCGTAATGCTGTGGCCTCTCTGGTGGAGGAAGAGCGTGTGCGCACAGCCAATGCACTGGCTGAGCGGGGCGATGAGTTCATGCGCCTGAAAGTCGAAGGCATTCGTGAATGCGCAGAACTGCTTGTGGCCGCCTTGAGCGATCAGCGTGAGCAGCATATCTTTGGCCGGCGTACTCTGCCAGAAATGGATCTGGCATCCGTTGCATGCGCCATTCAAAATCTGTGGCTGGCAGCGCGTGCTGAAGGGTTGGGCATGGGCTGGGTTTCATTGTTTGACCCTGCATCACTTGCCCAATTATTGAATATGCCGCCAGATAGCAAACCTATTGCTATTTTGTGCCTGGGTCATGTCACAGCCTTCTATCCCGCACCGATGTTAAAACTGGCTGGCTGGGCAGATGAGCGTCCATTGGATGAATTGGTATTCCACAACACCTGGAGCAACAACGAGAAATGAACATCACCCTGGTTGTTGTGATTGCACTGCTACTGGATGCATGGCTGGGTGAGCCGCGCCGCTTCCACCCCTTGATTGGATTTGGTAAACTGGCTGAACTCATCGAACGCTATTTTTTCGCAGATGCCAGGATACATGGTTGCCTGGCTGTTGTGTTGTTGGTTGTTCCCTTGGTTTTACTCACGACATGGCTCAATTTTACTTCTTGGTATTTTGTTGTTGATGCTTTCGTGTTATATCTCGCGATTGGCTGGAATAGCCTGGGCGCGCATGCCGGCAGAGTAAAGCATGCATTGCTGGCAGATAATCTGGTTGCCGCACGCCAACAGGTGGCTATGATGGTGAGCCGCGATACAGCTGAACTGAATCATGTTGCTGTCACGCAGGCCACCATTGAGTCGATTCTGGAAAATGGCAATGATGCCATTTTTGGCGCTATTTTCTGGTTTGCCGTGGCTGGTGCCCCTGGTGCCATAGCCTACCGCCTGGTCAATACATTGGACGCCATGTGGGGTTATCGCAATGCGCGCTACAATCGATTTGGCTGGGCTGCAGCAAGACTGGATGATTGTTTCAATTTTCTACCGGCTCGACTGACTGCTCTCAGTTATGCGCTGACTGGCGAAATACGTCATGCCTTGCTGTGCTGGCAAATGCAAGGAACAGTCTGGAAAAGCCCCAATGCCGGGCCAGTCATGGCGGCAGGAGCTGGTAGTCTGAGCCTTTCACTTGGTGGCGCTGCTTGTTATCACGGTAAACTACAAACCCGACCGCTATTGGGAACAGGGCGCTTACCAGAAATCCACGACATTGACCGTGCTTTAGCATTGATCAAGCGCTCCTTAATCCTCTGGCTGGTTGTTATCTGCACAGGAGAATGGTTTATTGGATGCATGGCATCGGCTTAATCAATCAGGTTTGTTGCATCATGGTGGTCGCTTACGTGCGGCAGTAGCGCGCTTTGCCATTCCAATGGAGAACTGGCTTGATCTTTCCACTGGCATCAATGCCAATGGCTGGCCTGTGAGGACTCCGCCTGCAGCTACTTGGGTACGGCTGCCTGAAGAGGAGGATGAACTAAACATTGCTGCCTGCCGCTATTATGGGACAGATTTTATTCTTCCAGTTGCAGGTTCGCAGGCAGCCATTCAAGCCTTGCCGCAGCTGCGGGCGCCTTCACAGGTCAGCGTGCTAAGTCCCGGCTATGCTGAACATGCTCACGCATGGAAGCGTTGCCATCATGCAGTAACTGCTGTGACGCCTGATCAAATAGACCTTGCTTTACCGGATACTGATGTGCTGATCATTATTCATCCCAATAATCCGACAGGAGTCGTATTTCCCATCACCCAGCTGCTTGATTGGCACGCGCAACTGTCTCAACGTGGTGGCTGGTTAATTGTGGATGAAGCTTTTATGGATGCCACACCTGAATTTAGCATTGCCTCCCATACAGCGACGCCAGGTTTGATTGTATTGCGCTCTTTGGGCAAATTCTTTGGACTGGCTGGCGCACGCGTTGGTTTTGTTTGCGCACACCCGCAATTATTAACAGCGCTTAATCATCTGCTTGGCCCCTGGACAGTTAACGCACCCGCACGCTGGATCGCCACAGAAGCACTGCAGGATGATAATTGGCAGAGGAATGCTCGCCAACGCTTGCTGCAGGACAGTCAATGCTTGCATACCTTGCTGAGTCAGCATCAGCTTGCGCCGGATGGTGGCAGCGCCTTTTTTCAATGGGTATGTTCAGGCAAAGCTAATTATGTATTTGAAAAATTGGCATTTCAGGGTATCCTGACCCGGCTTTTCAGTGATCCACCCAGTCTGCGCTTTGGTCTGCCCGCTACGGAGGCTCACTGGCAGCGGCTGGATAGGGCACTGACTCAAATTTAACGGTATACATGAACACGCACACACTTATGGTTCAGGGAACCACTTCTGATGCTGGCAAAAGCATGCTGGTAACTGCTTTATGCCGCTGGCTGGCGCGTCAGGATATCCGTGTAACGCCGTTCAAGCCGCAGAATATGGCACTGAACAGCGCGGTCAGTGTCGACGGCGGAGAAATTGGCCGCGCGCAGGCGGTACAAGCTTTTGCTGCTGGCCTGGCACCGCATACCGATATGAATCCGGTCTTGCTGAAACCCAATACTGATAAAAGCGCGCAGGTTATCATCCACGGTCATGCGATTGCCAATATGGATGCATACGGTTTCCACAACTATAAATCGGTGGCGCTGAATGCGGTCCTTGAGTCTTATGCGCGATTGGCCGCGCAGTACGATAGGATTATCGTGGAAGGAGCCGGTTCACCGGCAGAAATCAATCTGCGCACCAATGATATCGCCAACATGGGATTTGCCGAAGCAGTCGACTGTCCGGTGCTTCTCATTGCCGATATTGACCGCGGCGGTGTTTTTGCTCATTTGGTTGGCACATTGGCATTACTCAGCGAAAGCGAGCAGGCACGCATTAAGGGTTTTGTTATTAATCGCTTCCGCGGCGATATTGCCTTATTGCAACCCGGTCTTAACTGGCTGGAGCAATATACGGGCAAACCGGTGCTGGGTGTTCTGCCTTATTTACATGGCTTGCATCTTGAAGCAGAAGATGCCTTGCCACATCCAACTGACCTCATTGCAGCGAGAGGGGCAGAATGCCTGCAAGTGATTGTGCCAGCGCTGCCGCGCATCAGTAATCACACCGATTTTGATCCCCTGCGCCTGCATCCGCGGGTCAATCTGCGTTTCGTCGGCCCAGGCGAAACCATACCACCCGCTGATCTGATTATTCTGCCTGGTTCCAAGAGTGTACGCGCCGATCTGGACTGGCTGCGTCAACAGGGCTGGGAGGAGGCCATTCAGCGGCATCTGCGCTACGGCGGTAAACTGATCGGCGTCTGCGGTGGTTTTCAGATGCTAGGGAAAGGGATCCATGATCCTGGCGGACTGGAAGGCGCTGCCGGCAGCGCCCGGGGATTGGCTTTTTTTGACATGGATACGACATTACGACCTGACAAATTGTTGCGCAATGTGCAGGGCACACTTGCCCATAACGGTGTGACCGTGACCGGTTATGAGATCCATCATGGGATGACTGCCTACCGCAAGCATTATCAACCGGCGATCCTTTTTGCGCAAGGCACAGATGGCGCCATGAGTGAGGATGGACTGATTATGGGCAGCTATCTGCATGGCCTGTTTGAATCTGCCGAAGCATGCACAGCATTATTGGCCTGGGCCGGGCTGACTGGCAATCCTCAATCAGTCGATTACCGCGCCATCCGGGATGCAGCCATCAATCGGCTGGCCGATAGCATCGACCAGTACCTGGACACCAGCCGGTTATATCAATTACTTGACTTGCAAGGTTTGTCCGCATGACCGGCGGCAAGACATTGATTCTGGGTGGCGTGCGCTCCGGCAAGAGTCGTCTGGCGGAACGTTTGGCGATGCACAGTCATTTGCCGATTACCTACATTGCTACTGCCACCATTGAGGATGCCGAAATGCAGGCGCGCATTGCTCTGCACCGCGCCAATCGTCCTACTCACTGGCAGGTGATTGAAGAACCCTTGCAACTGGCGGCGGTGCTCAGTCAGCAGGCGGCAGAAAATCACTGTCTGCTGGTTGACTGTTTGACGCTGTGGCTGACCAACCTGCTGATGCATCCTGACAGTGCCGTGTTTGAGCATGAACATGCAGCATTGCTATCTGTGCTGCCAACGCTGCCCGGGCGCATTATTCTGGTCAGTAATGAAACCAACATGGGGGTGATTCCGATGGGTGAATTAAGCCGCCGCTACTGCGACGAAGCGGGCAAACTGCATCAGCTGATTGCCCGGCAATGCGAACAGGTGATCTTAATGGTGGCTGGTCTGCCGCATACCATCAAGGGGAACCCCTGTGACTAGCAATACTGCGCTCGATTGGCTGAGGCTGCCGCCTATAATCCCCAATGAACAGATGCGCCAGGCAGCGCTGCAACGGCAAGCACAATTAACCAAACCGCCGGGTGCGCTTGGCCGTCTGGAACAGATTGCAGTTCAACTGGCTGCCTTGCAGGATACTCTGCAACCTGGTGCTGATCAGGTGCAGATCTCAATATTCGCTGCAGACCATGGTACCGCTGCCGAGAATATCTCCGCTTTTCCGCAAGTGGTTACTAGCGAGATGATCAAAAACTTTGCTGCTGGCGGAGCAGCCATTAATGTTTTGGCGCGCGCCCTTGACGCACAACTGGAAATCATCAATCTCGGTACCGTGCATTCGACCGATACGCTGACCGCTGTCAGGCATTATCATTTGGGAGCGGGGACCGCTAATTTCCTGCACAGCGCTGCGATGAGCGAAAGCCAGTTGGCGGCAGCACTCAATGCGGGCCGCACCAGCGCGGAACAGGCACGGGAAAATAAGCAGCAGTTGTTGATTGCAGGTGAAATGGGTATCGGTAACACCACCAGTGCGACTGCGCTTGCCTGCTTGCTGTTGCATGCAGCGCCCGCACTGCTGTCCGGCGCTGGCAGCGGTCTTGATGGCAACGGGATTGCCCATAAAATCAGCGTGATCGAACGAGCATTAGCATTCCACCGCATGCATGTTCATTCTCCACTGGAAGCATTACGCCGCGTAGGCGGATTCGAAATTGCCGCATTAACCGGTGCATATATTCGTGGCGCCCAACTAGGTCTGCCATTGTTGATTGATGGCTTTATCAGTTCCGTGGCGGCACTTGCTGCCGAACAGATTTGTGCGGGCAGTAGCAAGTGGTTTATTTATGCCCACAAATCCTCTGAAGCTGGCCACGCACATATCCTCAAGGCGCTCAATGCTACTCCGCTGCTAGATCTCGCCATGCGTCTCGGTGAAGGCAGTGGTGCTGCCGTAGCGGTCACGCTGCTGCGCATGGCCTGCAAGCTGCATAATGAAATGGCGACTTTTGCTGCAGCTCAGGTTTCGGGCAAAAAGCAATAACATGGCGGCCAAAGCGTATATTGATCTGCTCAGACATGGCGAAACCGAGAACAGTATGCGGTTTTGCGGCAGTACCGATCATGCCTTGACTACGGTAGGTTGGCAGCAGATGTGGGCGCGTGTTGAACAGACACCCAAGCATTGGCAGCATATCATTACTTCGCCCTTGATACGCTGCGCGTATTTTGCGCAGGCGCTGGCTGAACGCTGCGCCATTCCGCTCACCCAGGACGTACGCCTGCAGGAAATCCATTTCGGCGCATGGGAAGGGCGCAGCGCAGCCGAATTGATGTTAACAGACGCTGATGCGCTTGCCCGCTTCTGGCAGAATCCATTAGAAAACCCGCCGCTGCAAGCTGAACATTTACTGCATTTCAAGACACGTGTACTGGCAGCATGGCAAGATATTCAAGTACAGTTTGCCGGTCAGAACATCTTGCTGGTGACCCATAGCGGTGTCATGCGGGTGCTGTTGTGTCATCTCCGGCAACAGCCGTTGGAGCGGCTGCTGGAATTCGACGTGCCTTATGCCGCTATGCAAACAATTGAGGTGAGACAGCATGAAAGCAGCTGTCAGATCACGCTCAAAAGAGACAGTCCGGCATGATTAAACCCTTTCTGGTGGCAGTACAATTCCTGACACGATTGCCAGTATCGCTGTCTTTGCCGCCCGATGAGAAAACTGTGGGCTATTCTCTGCCGTTTTATCCGCTCATCGGTTTGATCATTGGCGCCTTGCTGATAGCGTTGGGTTGGCTGTTGCGTGATGCGCCACCGCTGCTGGCAGCCGCATTGCTGCTGACTGGCTGGACTCTGCTCACGGGCGGACTGCATCTGGATGGGCTGGCCGACAGCGCGGACGCCTGGGTTGGCGGCATGGGCGATGCTAAAAAAACCTTGTTGATCATGAAAGATCCCAACTGCGGTCCGGCAGGTGTGGCGGCTATCATGCTGGTGATGCTGCTTAAATTTGCTGCGCTGCACAGTTTGTTCATTGCGCAGGAATGGATTGCGTTATTATGTGCGCTCGTCCTGGCTAGGACGCTGATCTTACTTTTGTTTTTAACCACTCCCTATGTCCGCAGCCATGGCCTGGGTACCTCCCTGACCATGCATCAGCCACGCAAATTGAACATGGTTATCGTCACTACCATCCCTCTGCTTATGCTACCAATGGCAGGCCTTAATTATTTCTGGCTACCCCTTGCGGCAATTGTGCCGTTTCTGCTATTGCGCCTCATGATGCTGCGGCGCATTCACGGCACGACAGGCGACACGGCGGGGGCATTGATTGAGGTAACTGAAACCAGCGTACTGCTGGCAGCTGTTTTGTTGATAAAAATAAATCATTGATGTAACAACGGTTGGCTCCATTGAGACTCTCCCCATGGCCGGAGAATATTAATGGAAATCTTCACTTGATGGTTTTGGTCGGTTGGCCGTGGCAATGTCAGGTTCGTTAAGCTGTGCCAGGATTTGGCGGCGCGCTGCTTCCTGCAGTTGCAATGCAGCTTGCCAGTCGTTCCCGCTGGCTTGCATGGGTTCACCAATCAGTACTTTCAGCTCGCAGCGGTGTGGCAGCCATTGGTCAGCGCCCAGCAAAGTACGGGTACCAATCAGCGTAAGCGGAAGCAGGGGAATGCCGGTTCGGCTAGCAGCCAGAAACGCTCCTAATCTGAAGGGCATCAAGCCGGCTTCGCGCCGGAATGTCCCTTCAGGGAAAAAGACCATGGATTCGCCAGCACGGATTCGTTCCTCCAGTCTACGTACATCTTCTACACCGCGTGCGTCATCGAAACGTTCAACAAATGCGCTACCCAGCCGGCGCAACGGAATGGCGGCGGCTGGATTGTGCTGCAACTCCTGTTTGGCCACATAGGTGAATTTAGCCGGCAGAACCGCAACCAGCAGCAGCGCATCCAGATAGCTGGCATGATTGGCTGCTATGATCATGGGTGTGCGGCTATCAAGTTGCTGCAGACCTTCTACTCGCACTGTCAATCCGGTCAGAGCCACTGCCAGGCGTGCACATACGCGCGCGATGCGTCGGCGCAGTGAAAGTCCGGGTGACAGAACGATCAGCAGCCAGGCAACGGGCACAATCGCAACAAAAACCAACCAGGCCCAGATCCCCCATGTCCATTCAACACTGCGTCGCAGCAGATGAGTCGCCTGTGCAATGGCGGCAGCACCGCCTAAGCGCACCATCTGCCACCACGGCGCACGCCGCGTGCTGCCGATTGCACCGCGCTCGTATAAATCGCGGCAGGCAGCACGGCGGATCTTGCCGCTGGAGGTCTTCAGCACTGTACGCGGCGGCACCAGCACGATATCATCGGCTGGGATACCGGCCAAATCGACGGCAAGGTTGTTGATCTCGATCACGATCCGTTCACGCTCGCTGGCGCTGCTTTCGCCTGTTTCCGCCAGCACCACCAGCCGTTCCGTGCCAGTGCGCGCATTGCTGGCCGGGAATACTGCTACCCCGCCTTTGTGTATGCCACGTACTTTGCTGACTGCCTCCTCCAGTTCTTGCGGGTAAATGTTGTGTCCGCCCCGAATGATGATATCCTTCTCGCGCCCGGTAAGATACAGCTCTCCGGCTGCAAGGTAACCGAGATCTCCGCTATTGAGCCATTGCCCATCAAACAAGCGCGCTGTTGCTTCGGGGTTGTGGAAATAACCGCTGCTGGTCGCTGATGGCCCGCAGAATTGCACGCGCCCCTGAGTACGTTCTGGCAGCACCTGTCCATCAGCATCAACAACACGAATCTGATGATCAGGCAACGGCAGGCCGCAGGAAACGATGTGCAGTGCCGAGCGATCGTCAGCCTGCACGCAACGTGCAATACCCGTGCGGGTGAGTATATTGCGATCCACATGGTCAATTAACGGGCCGCGCTCCCGCGGAGGAAAGGCTAACCCTACTGAAGATTCCGCCAGACCATAGACCGGCGTCATGGCAGTACGGCTGAAGCCATAGCGGGCGAAGCGTGCAACGAAATGCTCTATGGTATCTGCACTGATGGGTTCGGCGCCGTTATAGGCCACTCGCCAGCAACTGAGATCCAGACCAGCCAGCTCGCGGTCATCCAGCTTGTTGGCACATAGTTCATAGGCAAAGTTGGGTGCGGCTGAAACTGTGGCGCGATGCCGGTCGATCGTCCACAACCAACTTTTCGGCCTGGCAAGGAAGGCAAGCGGCGATAGCAGCACCAGCCGGAAGCCGACATAGAGGCTACCCATGCAGGCGGCGATCAATCCCATATCGTGGTAGAGCGGCAGCCAAGACACGAAAATATCGGCAGAGGTAATGCCCGAAGCATGCTCCATCGCCCGCAGATTGGCGAGCAGATTGGCATGGGTAAGCACGACTCCCTTGGGATTGCCGGTGCTGCCAGAAGTATATTGCAGTAAGGCAATACTCTGCGCTTCCGGTAGCAGCGCGGGCGGTTGCGCGCCGGGGATGGATAAATCTGCGACGGTTGTGACCGTGCGCAGTGACTCGCATTGCGCGCGCAACAGATGCCCTACTGGCTTGGCGCGCTCAATCGTGACAAGAATGCTGGCTTGAGCATTGGCGATGATGCCAGCGACACGTCGTACGTGATCCTCGAGTTGCGAAGGACGTCCTGGCGGGTACAGCGGTACCGGGACGCAGTCGGCATAAAGTGCGCCATAAAAAGCAGCGAAGAATTCGCGCCCGGTAGGCAGCATGATGGCGATCTTTTCACCAGGCCCCACTCCATGCTGATGCAGGCCGGCAGCTAATGCTTTGGCCTGTTCCTGCAGCATGCGATAGGTGATGTCCTCGGCACACGCTACGTCATCATAAAGCGTGAGATATACTTGTTCAGGATGTTGCGCAACATGCCAATCCAGTATCTCGATCAGCGTGGATGCAGTTTTCGGAGGCGGATGCGCCTTTACTTCTGCAAGCGTTGGCGTTGCAATTGTCGTAGGTTCCTCAATAGCTACAGTGCCTGCTATTTGTTTGAGCAAATCACGTGGTGTTTCAGCATCGCTCAAGGCTTTTTCATCCAGCTTTATACCCAGTTCACGTTCGATACGGTTCAGCAACTCTACACGTGCCAGACTGTCCAGACCGAAATCGCGCTCCAACGAATGATCCAAACCAAGATGCTCTATAGCTGGGACATTTGGTCGCAGCTCGCGGGCAAGACCGCGCACGATGCCAAGAAGCCGCTCTGCATCACTTTGTGAATTTAAGGGGGGCGATAGCATTTGCATCTCGCGTAACTCCGTTCTAAGGGCTGAAGTGAGAAAATTGCAGACTCATTCCATGCTAAGTTTTGCGCATTAAGTGAAATTACGGATACACGTTATTGACTACGTTTGTGCGCTAAAAGACTGTGCGCAGATTAGACCGATAAGTCATAGCATCCTACTGGAAATGCTGACAGTGACCCTATCGATGAAGCTGCTGAAATCCCTCTTCTTTGCAGCTGAAGATCAGCGCGCTGCAAATGTGAGACAACTAATCTCGTCCTTGCTGCGTCCAACCCGGATATTCTCAGTGATGCATTCAAAGTCATCATTGAACTGGCATGTTACAACTTTGCACGCCCCGATACCTGCTGCCCACATAGCGGCTTTGGTGTGATTCCTGTTGCTGAAAAATGTATCACAGCTGGGATGCGCGCCGTCACCGATGGTAATGGCCCGAGCATGACAATTTTTGCCGAGATTATATGCGCATTCGGTCGCGCTACATTCAGAAACAAGAGGGGTTTCGATGGTAATCATTTTCATCTGAAATTCTCCTATTGTGTGAAAGAAGGATGCAATGGGATAAGTGAAATTCTGCTAAACATGGACACTTCACTGATCTTACTTATCCATTCCGCTAGATGCTGCGCTCAGGAAAAATCATTGTCAAGTTAAATTATTGAGAACAAGTTGTTCAGTTAAAACTTATTTTCAGCTTCCACTTGCTGCTGCGTAATTTATTTCCGGAGTCTGCATCAATATGCTACTTTATAGGCATAAACTGTCATGTAACGTTCTGAATAACCATTAAGAGGAATGAAAATGAAATCGTTTATCATCGTGTCACTGATAACAGTCGTGCTTGTATTGATTGCATTAGGTTCTGGTGCTTACAACATGGCTGCAACCGAGAAACACTGGGCAATCACTGAACAAATGATTAGCTGGGTACGTGAAAGTTCAATAAAAGCGCGAGCAGAAGAACTGGAAGTTCCAGCACTCGATAATGCAGATATCATTGCGAAAGGTTTTAAGCAATACCATGCCATGTGTACCGAATGCCATTTGGCGCCCGGTAAGCAGCCTACTGAATTGGCAATTGGTCTTTACCCGCAAGCGCCGCTATTCTATGAAAGAGCGCCAGTAACCGATGCAGACGATAAGCTATATCTTTCCAAAAAATACTTCTGGGTGATCAAGAACGGAATCAAAATGACCGCTATGCCTGCTTGGGGATCTACGCATAGTGACGAAGCAATGTGGGCAACGGTTGCTTTTCTTCACAAACTGCACGGCATGACGGCTGAACAGTATGCGGCATTCGGCGGAGAACCGCATCGCGAAGATGATCATACGCACGATCATCATCACTGATAGCAGATTCAAATCGCTTCTTGAAGCGGACACTAACGTATCAAAAGTAAAAAAGAGCAGGGTGGTGGTCATTTCTACAGAAGCAAGCAAATATGCTCTATGTGCAGAAATCAGGCGTAAACCACCGATAGGTAGGTAGCAGATAGTTAGGTTGCGTGACGCAACATCACGATAGAGCGACCTTCTACCTTAATCTGGCTTTCAGCTTTAAGCGCTTCGTTATTTTCCAGCCAACCCATGTTGGTGTCGAGTTCTTTTGCCCAAAGCGTTCCCCAATTGATTCCGGGTAAGGTAAAAGTCAATGCTTCATGGTGTGCGTTAAAAATCACATAAAAATTGTCGTCCTTTACCGGTTCGCCGCGTGGATGGGGATTCGGGATTGTCGCGCCATTCAAGAAAACACCAAGTGATTTGGCATACCCCAGTCCCCAGTCTTGCTCAGACATTTGCTCGCCTTCCAAGGTAAACCAGGCAATATCCTTTACCTCGCTGCCATGGATGGGCTGACCGTAGAACCAGCGCCGGCGACGAAAGACAGGATGGCTCTTGCAATAGAGGATAAGCTTCTGACAAAAAGAAAGAAAGTCTTTATCTGCATTTTCCCAGTCATACCAGGAGATCTCATTGTCCTGGCAGTAGGCATTATTGTTTCCTTGCTGCGTGCGGCTGATTTCATCACCTCCCAGCAGCATTGGCACGCCCTGAGAAAGGAACAATGTGATCATGAAGTTTCGCTTTTGGCGCTTGCGCAACTGCAGCACTTCAGGATCATCTGTCATACCTTCAACGCCACAGTTCCAGGAGCGGTTATGGCTTTCACCATCACGGTTTTCCTCTCCATTAGCATCATTATGTTTTTCATTGTAGGAAACGAGGTCGTTTAAAGTGAACCCATCATGGGCGGTGACGAAATTGATGCTGGCATAGGGTAAACGGGAGGTGTTTTCGTAAAGATCGGAGCTGCCGGTAAAACGAGAAGCGAATTCCCCGAGCGTTTGATCTTCACCGCGCCAGAAATCGCGTACGCAATCCCGGTACTTACCATTCCACTCGGACCATACCGGCGGAAAGTTTCCTACCTGGTAGCCGCCTTCTCCGACATCCCAGGGTTCAGCAATGAGCTTAACCTGACTGATGACAGGATCTTGCTGGATGATGTTGAAAAATACTGAAAGACGATCGACATCGTGCAGTTCCCGTGCCAAGGTGGCGGCCAGGTCGAAACGGAATCCATCAACATGCATTTCCAGGACCCAGTAACGCAGGGAGTCCATGATCAGTTGCAGCACGAAAGGGTTGCGCATATTGAGACTGTTGCCGGTGCCGGTGTAATCTTTGTAATAGCGTCGATCGTCGCAAAGCCGGTAATAATAGGCATTATCGATTCCCTTGAAAGATAGCATCGGACCGAGATGATTGCCTTCGGCCGTATGGTTGTAAACTACATCCAGAATGACCTCAATGCCGGCATGATGCAGTGTTTTGACCATCTGTTTGAATTCAGCCACGGCAGCGCCGGGGCGCTTTTGGGAAGCATATTCACTATGGGGTGCGAAATAGCCAATAGAATTGTATCCCCAATAATTCCGCAACCCTTGGTCCACCAAATGCTTATCATGAATGAAATGGTGGATCGGCATAAGTTCGATTGCCGTTATTCCAAGCTGTTTAAAATAATCTATGATTATGGGATGCGCCAGAGCTGCGTAAGTACCTCGTATCTCGGGTGGAATATCTGGGTGTTTGATGGTGAGGCCTTTGACATGGGTTTCATAGATAACGGTTTCATGCCATGGAATTTGCAGTCTACGATCTCCGTTCCAATCAAAATGGGGTTGATGCACCACGCTTCGCGGCATGAATGATGCGCTATCGCTGTTGCTGCGAACATCGAGACCCTTACCGAAACGATATGGAAAAACAGCCTCATGCCACTGAATCTGCTCGTCGATCGCTTTAGCATAAGGATCGAGCAGTAACTTGGCAGGATTACAGCGTTGACCATTGGCAGGATCCCACGGGCCATGAACGCGAAAGCCGTAACGCTGACCAGGCTCGATGAACGGCAAATAGCCGTGCCAGCAGTAGCCTGTTACCTCTGGCAGATCAAATCGCGTCTCATTGCCTTTTTTGTCAAAAAGGCACAGCTCGACCCGCTCAGCGATTTCCGAAAATACTGAGAAATTTGTTCCGGAGCCATCATACACGGCTCCCAATGGATAAGGTTGTCCTGGCAATACTTTCATATTTTTTATTTTTCTAGGTAGATTAAACCCAAATCTCTGATTGGAACTTCTAATTTCAATAAAATCAACAAATCGTTCTAATGTTCCATGTTGGGAATATTCCTAAAAATCATATAATTAGACTCATAACAGAAAATTTGAGTTCAAGTGTGCTTGTATAATTAACCCGCTATACTAACCTTAATAGTAAAGTTCGTGCTAGGGCTATAATCATATCAAATGACTAGAATTTTCTTAGGCTGTTACCATTTTGATGCACGCGAGAGAGTAGCGGGGAAGCGTAGTGCATACATTACCGGGCGACTGCATGGCAATCAGAACCAGTGAAGGGAGAGCTCAAAAAGGTCTGATACGTGATAGCATAACTTCATCTAACAAATAGAAAGGAGAGGACGATGGGTGAATCTGGTGGACCGGGATTTTTTGCTCGATTTTTTCTTGCATTCGGTGTGTACTTCCGCTTCCTATTTAATAAAGAATTTGCGAGAGCCGTTTTGCGTATAGGTAAAGGTGCAAGTTCAGTTATGGCCAGTGAAGCGCCTTCTATAGAAACCAAGCCGCAGGTAGCTGTTCCGCCACTAAAAGAGGCATCACCTGATTCGGCGCTGCAATTGTTAGGCTTATTACAGCAAGAGGGACGTTTTATTGATTTTATCGAAGAAGATGTCACACGATTTTCTGATGCTGACATTGGGGCAGCAGTCAGAGTGGTGCACGATGGTTGTCGTAAAGCGTTGTATAATCATATGATCACGCAACCTGTGCGTGATGAGCGCGAAGGCGAGCGTGTAACTTTGCAGGCAGGGTTTGATGCCTCGGCTATTCGCTTGACTGGTAATGTGGTTGGGCAACCGCCATTTAGTGGCACCTTAATTCATCGTGGCTGGCGAGTTAAAGAAATCACGCTGCCGAAACTTACGGAAGGTCATGATGTGAAAATATTAGCCCCAGCAGAGATAGAACTGTGAGTGAAGCAAGATATAGCGTAGGTATCGATTTAGGCACAACGCATTGTGCCTTGTCATTTGTAGATTTGACGCAAAGCCAGGGAGAAACGGTAGAGCAGCAGGTCATGGCCATACCCCAATTGATATCGCCAGGCAACGTGGAAGAGCAGTTGTTACTGCCGTCTTTTTTATATTTACCTCATCCCAATGAGTTTGCGCCAAATGATTTAATGTTGCCATGGGATAGCGAGCCGCAGTATGTAGTCGGTGAATTGGCGCGTAGTCAGGGTGCACGCACGCCGATACGCGTGGCATCCAGTGCAAAAAGCTGGCTGTGTCATGCGGGGGTGGATCGGCGCTCTGCCATCCTGCCGCTGGATGCGCCTGACGAAGTCGAAAAAATTTCACCATTGCAGGCTTCGATACAGTATTTACAAGTTTTATGCAATGCCTGGAATAATAAACACCCTGATGTGCCTTTAGCGCAACAGTCGGTAACGATTACTGTTCCTGCTTCCTTTGATCCAGCAGCGCGAGATTTGACTGCTGAGGCTGCGCGAGCTGCCGGGCTGGAGCGATTCATTCTGCTGGAAGAACCGCAGGCGGCGCTATATAGCTGGCTGCAAGCAACCAGCGGAAACTGGCGCAAACAGGTTGAGCTCGGCGATATCATTCTAGTGGTAGACGTAGGTGGGGGGACCACCGACTTATCTCTGATTGCGGTGACAGAACAGCAAGGTAATCTCGAACTGCATCGCATCGCGGTGGGTGATCATATCCTGCTGGGCGGCGACAATATGGATCTGGCATTGGCACATGTAGTCGCTGCTAAACTGGCTAATCAAGGTACCCGTCTTGAGCCGTGGCAATTGCAGGGTCTGACACACGCCTGTCGTAGCGGGAAGGAGATTCTGCTAAATGATCCCAATGCAGAGGCAGCGCCCATTGTCGTGGCCAGCCGCGGTTCGCGTTTAATTGGCGGGACTTTGCGTACCGAACTGACCCGTGCTGAGGTAACGCAAACCATTGTGGAGGGTTTCTTTCCGCAAGTGGAAGTGTCGGCGCAACTGATCTCCCGCTCACGTGGCGCCCTAACTAAGCTTGGTTTGCCTTACGCCCAGGATGCCGCCATTACCCGGCATTTAGCGGCATTTCTGACGCGACAATCTGGCGCTGCTGCGGAATTAACAGGTTTCGAAAATGCTGTGGCAGAAAACGCCAGTTTTTTGCATCCGACGGCAGTTCTGTTTAATGGCGGAGTATTCAAGGCACAGCTGCTGGTTGAACGTATGATCGATGTCCTTAACAGCTGGTTACAAAAGGAAAATGCTCCCAATGTCCGTTTATTGGAAGGAGCGGATTTAGATCTCGCCGTGGCAAAAGGGGCGGCCTATTATGGCTATGTCAGACTTGGCCAAGGCGTGCGTATTCGTGGCGGTACTGCCAAGGCATATTATATCGGTGTGGAAAGCGCCATGCCGGCAGTTCCCGGCATTGAACCTCCCTTGCAGGTGCTGTGCGTTGCACCTTTTGGCATGGAAGAAGGGACGCGGACTGAAGCCCTGAATCAAGAGTTTGGCCTGGTTGTCGGCGAGCCGGTTAGATTCCGCTTTTTTGGTTCATCGGTGCGGCGTGAAGATCAAGCAGGCATGATGCTAGATTCCTGGTTAGCTGAAGAAATAGAGGAACTGGAAGAAATCGAAATCAACTTACCTGCTGAGAATCGCTCTCCCGGTGAAGTGGTTCCGGTACGCTTGCAAGCGGCTATTACAGAAATGGGGACACTGCACCTAGAGGCAGTATCGCCCAGTGGCGAGCACTGGAAAGTGGAATTTGATGTACGAGGGGGCGTGTAAGGCAAACTTTGAGTAAAGCAAAAAATCTATGCCGCTATATAGTCGGTATTGATCTGGGTACGACGCATACCGTAGCGGCGTACGCTGATATGAGCATATCCCGGCCAGCGATTGCGGTATTTAGCATTGAACAATTGGTCGCGCCCGGTGAAGTAGCAGCCAGACCGTTGTTACCTTCTTTACGTTATCATCCTGCCCCAGGGGAGTTGGCCGAGCGAGATCTTCATCTGCCATGGCAGTTAAACCACATTGATCCACAGGAACCGATGGCGGTGTTTGGCGAGCTGGCGCGCGAACTGGGCTCACGAGTACCTGGCCGTTTAGTTGCCAGCGCTAAGAGCTGGTTATCTTACGCGGCGGTTGATCGTATGGCGCCGATTTTGCCATGGGGAGGCGCTGAAGGTATCGGCAAAATTTCGCCGGTACATGCCACTGCCTCTTATCTCACCTATGTGCGCAGCGCATGGAATCATCAATTTCCTGAGCATCCTTTGGAAAAACAGGAAGTCGTCATTACTGTCCCTGCTTCTTTTGATGAGGGGGCAAGAACATTGACTGTTGAGGCGGCACATCTGGCAGGCCTTACCGCTGCACGCCTGGTTGAAGAACCGCAAGCAGCCTGTTATGACTGGTTAGCGGTGCATGAACAGGAGCTCAATACCGTATTAGCGGATACCCGTTTGATTCTGGTGTGTGATGTGGGTGGTGGCACCACCGACCTTACCCTGATCAAAGTGGTGCTCAAAGATGGACAGGTGCAACTGACACGCATCGGGGTAGGCAATCATCTGATGCTCGGTGGGGATAATATGGATCTGGCGCTGGCGCATGTTGCAGAAGGACAACTGGTTACTTCTGGCGCACCACTAACTGCAGCGAGTCTTGCACAACTCATGCAACAATGCCGTAATGCCAAGGAATGTTTGTTGCATCCCAGTGCACCGGAAAAAACCACGGTAACTATACTTGGCACAGGTGCCAAACTGATTGGCGGCGCGCGTTCAACTGAACTGAAGCGCGAGGCAGTGCATCGCATGTTACTGGATGGATTTTTACCGATCACACCGCTCGACGAACTGCCGCAGCGCACTCGCGCTGGCATTGTTGAATTTGGCCTGCCTTACGTATCTGATCCGGCTATCAGCCGGCACATTGCTGCATTTCTCACACTGCATGCGCAAGCCTCACGCGAGGCATTGGGTGAGCTTGCTTCTAATGACAGCATTCCGATTCCAGATGCTATTTTGCTAAATGGCGGCATTTTTAACAGCGCATTGTTATCCCAGCGTTTACTGGATATATTGGCGCAGTGGCGCGGTGCGCCGTTGCAACAATTGCTGAACGTACATCCTGATCTTGCTGTGGCCCGTGGCGCAGTTGCTTATGCCATGGCGCGTCGCGGCAAAGGTATGAGCATCGGTGGTGGCTCGGCACGGAGTTATTTTATTCAGGTTGCTGCCGACCAAGAAACGCAACAAGCGGTATGCATTCTGCCGCGTGGGACAGAAGAAGGGCAGCCGATTCAATTGACTGAACGCAGTTTTGCCTTACGGATTGGTGAACCAGTGCGTTTTCATCTGGTGTCATCGATCAGTGACAGAGCCTTCAATCCAGGGGACATCGTTACCCTAAATGAAGTTATGTTTACCCTTCTACCGCCACTCGCTACTGTGTTAACTCAGGAGAAAGAGACAGCGCAGGCGTCAACAGCTGAAGTGCCGGTGCAGTTACAAACGACCCTGACAGAGGTTGGTACTCTTGAACTGGCTTGTGTCGCCCAAAGCAAGCCTGCCCAGCGCTGGAAACTGGAGTTCCAATTGCGTGGTGGCAAAGATAGATTGGTATCCAGTATATCCAGTCAATTGCATCCACGTTTTGCCGAGGCGGCAGAGCTGATTAGTCTGGTATATGGTCCGCCATCAAAAAAGGTCAATCCCAAAGCGATAAAAACCCTGCGAGCAGATCTGGAGAAAATTTTAGGCAAGCGCGATGATTGGGATACGCCTCTACTGCGGGAGTTATTCAGCACATTATGGGAATGTGCTCAACGCCGCCGTTATTCCGCCGCGCATGAAAGATTATGGTTTAATTTGATTGGCTTTTGTTTACGCCCGGGGTTTGGTTATCCGCTGGATGATTGGCGGGTGCGGCAGCTGTGGTCTATTTATGCGCAGGGAGTGCAATATAGACCCGAAGCAGCAGTATGGGCGGAATGGTGGACGTTGTGGCGGCGTGTGAGCGGCGGTTTAAGTGAATTGGCGCAATGCCAGATTCTGGATGATATTGCTTATTACCTACAACCTTCCAGCAAGCGCGCCGCGAAGCAGTCACCGGGAGCAAAGCATCAAGGCTATGATGATATGGTGCGCCTGGTCGCCACATTGGAACGCTTGCCTGCAGCACGCAAAATTGAAGTGGGTGGATGGTTGCTGGAACGCCTGCAAAAGGGGTCAGAGTCACTGCAAACCTGGTGGGCGATAGGGCGTATCGGTGCCCGGATGCCGTTTTATGGCAGCGCCCATAATGTCGTTCCGGCTGAGATTGCCGCTGACTGGCTGCAATATGTGCTCAAACTGGACTGGAGAAAGACTCAGCCAGCTGCATTTGCTGCAACTATGCTGGCACGCATGAGCGGAGACCGTGAGCGGGATATCCAGCCAGAGTTGCGCGCGCAAATTATTCAATCTTTGCAAAAAGCCAAATGCCCGGCATCGTGGGTTGCAATGGTTCAGCACGCAACTGAGCTGCAGGCAGCTGACGAGCGCAGTATGTATGGTGAATCCTTGCCGCCTGGACTGCGTCTGGTGCATTAATATTGTCATAACATTGCGGCAATTGAGAGCTTGATCTGACGTTTGGATGCTGTGACAAATCGATTTTAGGAATTAAATCCAATAATGACTGAACAGATGAAATTCACTGGTGAAGTGACTCATTTATCGCAAAAAGGATTGGGTGTAGTCAGAAATGAGCAGGAGGGCATTTCCTATTTCGTGTTTGGCACATGGCCAGGGGATAGGGGTGAATTTAAGGTCATCGATCGGCCGCTGAACAACAAGAAATATGGCTATGCCAGGCTTGTCCAGCTTATTGAATCATCTAGTCAAAGACGGCAACCCGACTGTGTTTTTCTGGGCGCCGATGAAGATTCTTGTTCGGGTTGTCCCTGGATGATTGCGAATTATGGCAGTCAACTCGAGCAAAAACGGAATCGCCTGATTTATGCGATGAAACGAGTTGGATTCGACACGGCACAACTGCATGTGCCCGAGGTGCAGCCTTCTCCACAGCTTTATGGTTATCGCAATCGCTTCCAGGTTAAAACCGATGGTGAGAAATTGGGTTTTGTGGCTGAAGGTTCCCATAAGATTGCCCCGGTGGGAGATTGTATCGTACTGAACGATACTTGTAGAAATCTCCTGCAAAGAATGCTAAAAAGCTTGCCGCGCGAAGATTGGGCACCTGGTGTCGGCTTTGACTGGAATTTCATCGATCTGGATGATAATTTGCCAGCTGAAAACATTTTACTCAATCAGAAGCGGCCTTTTAAGCAGGGGAATAATGCACAAAATGAATGGATGAAATCCTGGCTTAGAAGCAAGCTTCAGGAAAATCCTTATCCAGGCAAGGTGGTCGAGTTATTTTGCGGCTCCGGCAATTTTACCGAAGTGATTGCTGAATCTGGCTGTAATGAAGTGATTGCGTATGAATCGAGTCTGGATGCCATCAAGCGACTCCGAGCAAAGAATTTAGCTAAAGTGGATGCCCGACCGATTGATCTGTTTAAACCTTTTATCTGGAAGATCTTACGAAAGAGTATTGCAGATGCCGATACCCTCGTGCTGGATCCACCGCGTGCAGGTTTAAAGAATATGAAGGGTTTTTTTGAGCATTTTATCGCCTTGAGAACGATTTACTACATATCCTGCGATCCTGATACCTTTGCCCGCGATGCCTGGGCGTTCGCAAAAAAGGGATGGCAGATCAACGAGATCCAGTTGGTCGATTTGTTTCCGCACACACCGCATGTGGAAACGCTGGTGATGTTGAGAAAATGAAGCATTTGGTTATAGGAGGATTTTTTTGGTAAATCTAACAATAATTAGCACTTCTAAACCAGTCGATGGCATCTTTAATTGCTTCTACAGCGGGCCGGGGCTGATAACCCAATTCCCGCACCGCTTTAGCACTGGTAAAAAACATTTTCTTTTTGGCCATATGGATACTGGCCACGGTGGCACGGGGTTCGGTTTTGGTAATTCTGGCAACGATCTCCATGGTATGCGCGATCGGCAACATCAGTTTGACTGGGATGCTTCTGCGCTTGGTAGGCTTGCCGGTGATGTCGTCTATCGTCTGAAGTATTTGCAGCAATGTCATGTCGTCGCCACCCAGGATATAACGTTCGCCCGGCTTTCCATGCTGATATGCGAGCAGGTGACCATAAGCAATGTCATCGACATGAGCGACATTTAATCCGGTATCGACATAGGCTGGCATTTTGCCACGCAGCGTGTCGAGCACGATACGTCCTGTGGGGGTGGGTTTGACATCGCGCGGACCAATTGGTGTAGATGGATTGACCGTCACCAATGGCAATTGATGTTCACGCACAAGTGCTTGTACAGCTTGTTCTGCTAGAAATTTTGAGCGTTTATAGTGTCCGGCTATCGTCGCCAGACTGGAAGGCGTCTCTTCATCAGCAGGTAAGCTGTTTGAGTTCAGTCCCAGGGTGGCAACACTGCTGGTATAAACCATGCGATTTATGCCCACTTCTGCGCCAGCGAGGATTAATGCTTTGGTGCCGTTGACATTCACGTCATACATGATGGCTGGATTAGGTACCCACAGACGGTAATCAGCTGCCACATGGAACAGGTTGTTGCAGCCTGTTACTGCACGTTTTATGGAGGTGATATCGCGCAGATCGCCTTCCACAGTCTCAATAGGGAGTTTGGTGAGATTGCGCTGATCACCTCCCCGTCTGACGAATGCACGTACTTCATGACCGGCGGTCAGTAAGCACCTTACCACTGCTGAACCAACGAAACCATTTGCACCAGTTACCAGAGATTTCATGATGGTGGTTATAAGCAAAAATGAAGTTAATAGTATAGTTTAGAACGATATTTCATTGCCTAAAATATCCATTTCGGGAAGGTGCCGGGAGGCGAATGTAAACATGCGCCGTAATGCCCAGTCCTGACTGACCAAAGTGCTGGTAACGAGAACAGTTGCTTTGACACTCAGTCGGGAAATCTTGACTTGAGTTCCTTGACTGAAAGAACGGTTTCGGTTGATTTTATTCAGCGTCAGCACGGCCATGCCCAGCGCCCAAAGGCAGAAGCGACGGATGCCTTTTTCCTGCGGGGGGATCATGCAGGTATAAGTGAGTGCATTGCGCAAATGAGCCTTGGCAATGCCAATCAATATGCCAAGGCCTTCATGAAATCGAGGGTCAGCATGCCCTGCCTGCAAATCAGTGAGATCAAATCCTTTTTTCCGGAAAATGTCTTGTGGCAACCAGCATGCGCCACGCTTTCTATCTTCCCAGATATCTTTCAAGATATTGGTCATTTGCAGACCTTGACCAAATGAAACAGCCAATTTCATGAGAGTGGGCTTGTAGCGATTGATCTCTTCCGAATAATCGCAGAACAATTCGGTCAACATTTCACCTACAACGCCGGCTACATGGTAACAGTACTGATCAAGGGCTGCTAAATCCTTTAATCCAGCCAGCGACTCGCTTTCCTGATAATCTGCCATGCCTTGTCCCATGATACGGACACAACGTTCTAATGCCCTGCGCTGGGTGGGGTTGAAGCTATGCGTAATGCGGATTACTGCGGGCGTATTCTTGATCAGGTCATGCTCGGCAGGAATGGTGTGGTTAGAAAGCAGTGGAAATAATGCTTCTGCAAATGATTCGGCAGCAACATTGCCACTGACGACCTGGATAAACATTTCGGCGAACTTGCGGGTTTGTTCGGAGGATAAACCGTTATCGTCTTCCACCGTATCCACAATACGGCACAGTAAATAGGCATTGCCGATGACTTGATAGAGCGGGAGTGGGAGCTGTGGGATCGTCAGTGCAAAAGTGCGTGAAACGCCCTGCAGGATATGCTCCTGATAGTGGTTGTCTTCAATACTGGCAGGGCGGGTCATGGTATAAGTTGTCATAAATCAATCAATGCAGCGGACTGGAGCAAATAATGAGGATTTACTGAGCTTGATCCATAGCCGATTTCAGTCCAGCACCTTTTCAGAAGCAATCAGCTGCTCTATTGTTTCACGGGCGCGAATCAAATGGACAGTGTCGCCGTCCACCATAACCTCTGCTGCACGGGGGCGAGTATTATAATTCGAGCTCATGCTCATTCCATAAGCACCTGCCGACATGACAGCAAGCAAGTCATCTTTTGCCAAGGTTAGTTTGCGGTCGTGCCCAATGAAATCACCTGTTTCACAGACAGGCCCCACCACCTGATAAGTACTAACAGCACCTGCCTTTTTAATGACTGGCAGGATCTCATGGTAGGCATCATATAGCGCTGGACGCATCAAGTCGTTCATTGCCGCGTCTACAATGGCAAAATTCCGGTGGGGCGCATGCTTAAGGTATTCGACACGAGTCAGTAATAGACCTGTATTACCGACCAACGAGCGGCCAGGTTCAATGAGGATGCGCTGCTTCCTTTGTCCTACAGTGACGCATAGTGCCGCCACATAATCTTTGATTGATGGCGGCGATTCCTGGTTATAGCGTATACCCAGACCACCTCCCAAATCGAGATGCGCAATATGTAATCCCTGACTTTCCAGACGATCCAGTAAATTAAGCATCTTATTACTGGCTTCAATGAACGGATCAATTTCAGTCAGCTGCGAACCGATATGGCAATCCAGGCCGGTGATATGAACATGGCTCAGCTCACGTGCTGCATGATAGATACGTTCCGCCTCAGCCATAGGAATACCGAATTTGTTTTCCTTAAGACCTGTTGAGATATAAGGGTGAGTTTTAGCGTCGACATCAGGATTGACTCGCAGGCTTACCGGTGCAACTTTGTTCATCTCTTGCGCAATCTGGTTAAGACGCAACAATTCCATTTCTGATTCGATATTGAAGCAGAGAATATCGGCAGCCAACGCTGCGCGCATTTCTTCCTGATTTTTTCCCACACCCGAAAACACGATTTTCCTGGGATTGCCACCAGCTTTCAGTACCCGCTGTAACTCGCCGCCTGAAACGATATCGAAGCCACTGCCCAGACGGGCAAGCACATTGAGAATGGCTAGATTTGAGTTGGCTTTGACCGCGTAGCAGATGAGATGATCACGACCGGCGAAGGCGCGACTGAATTCCTGATAAGCAGCAGTTAGCGCTGCGCGCGAATATACATAGCAGGGAGTGCCGAATTCGTTGGCAATATCGATCAAAGAAACCGATTCAGCGAAAAGCTGATCGTGTTGATACGCAAATGATATAAATCCGCTCATTGCTTTATTCGTTCATCATCCTGAGATGGTTGTGGCGGCGGTGGTGTTTCATGCGGCAGATAGAGCGGTGCTTTTAGACCGCAGGCAGTCAGCCCGACAGACAGTAAAACAGTAAGATAAAGTAGGCGCACGTGATGTCTATAGTATTAGGAAGTGATGAATATTATCACAACAACGAGCTAGCGAAACGTGACTGACGTCATTATTCTTGCCGCCATGTTTCTCTGCCAGATGATCTCTAAGCCATTTGAGTAGGTCGTCCGACACCATATCACTGGCCGCGATCAATGCAGCAACTGCTCCGGCAGCATCTGCAGTAGGGGTGGTTTGTTCGCTGGTAAATTGTTGTTGCGCAAGTAATTGGCGTCTACTGCGTTCGACCAGGCTTGCGCGCAGGCGGAGGATAACTCGGCTTTCGTCCGGATGGTCAAACACTTGAGTAAATTCTTCCAGTTCGATATGCAAAGCGTAGTCTGCCTTTAAACCATCATGATTACCGATGATACCTCTGCGGCTATGATTAGCAAGATGGTCCTTGATGCGCCGAGTGAGCATTTTTGCGGGGGAAGCAGCCCAGCGACTGTTGGCATAGGCATAGGAACGCGCCGGATCATGATAGGCGAGGCGATATTGTATCGCTTGATTATCCAGCCAGATGGGAGCGGTCACGTCTGCTACCAGCATACTCGTGTTAAAAGGAGGTGAGCTGCTGTGTCCGGTAGATGGTTGCAGGCCAAAATCATAGATGGCCACCGGAGCATTCGTTTTGGGTGTTAAGGTACAGCCAGCAAGCAACAGCAGAATCAGAATGGCAAATTTGATCATGGTGTGATTTTCCCAGGTGGCACAAAACCGTTTTCTCCAGGACCAGGCGAGGCAGAGGAGCTACCAAATAACAAGCTTTGCGGCTGCTCTTCTAGCTTAAGCAGTACACGATTGATATGGTGGGTGCTTTGCACAATGGCGGTGGTCACTTCCCGTAATTTCGGCAGGGTGTCGGCAAGCTCGTGGCTGCTTTGAGACAATCCATCTATCAGGCCATTCTGTTGATTGATTGTTGCTATAGCTTGGCTGATGTCTGACAGGAGATGATGCGTCTGCTTCAGCGTTAGGTTCGCTTCGTTAGTTAACTTAGGGAACGATTTGATACCTGCTTGCAGTTGCTCGACCAAACCATCGTAACGGCGGATAGCCTGCGCGAAGTTTGTCAGAATAGTATTGATCTGGGTCTGATTCTGGTCGTTCAACAAGGCATTGAGGCGTTTGATTGCTTCGTTGGAATTTTTGACTAAATCCTCGACTGATGTTGATAATTCTTTGATGAAAGAAGGGTGCAAGGGGATACGCGTATCAGGAGGAAGTCGTTCGTCCACAGGTTCTTTACCATCGATATTTAATTCGATAAAGGCCAGTCCGGTTAATCCCTGATTGGCTAACTGCGCATAGATGTTTTTAGGGAAGGTTACATGACTGCTCACGGCAATATGTACCAGGATCAGGTTTGGATTCTTCGGATCGAACCTGATTTCTTTGACTTTGCCCACAAGAACACCACGATAGCGAACTGACGATTCGGGATTCAATCCTGCCACGGAACCCTCTTCCGATACCAGGATATAGTGATCGTGCAGGATTTTCTGGTCACTAAACCATATGACAGCGGCTGCTACTGCCATGCCAAGAATAATTACGAATAAACCCGCTGCAAGCGCATGGGCCCGGTTTTCCATTTACAATCCTAAAGAGATGAATGCTGATAGATGTAGCTATTATGACACCAAGTCAGAAGGTGGGTTAGACACCGACACTTATATTTATGGTCTGGCTTGATTCTACAACACCTCGACAAAATTTTAATAAACTATTGAAAACTTCTGTGTAGTAAGGCTTGACACAAGCGTTTTCTAAGGTAGTGTAGTTAGAATTTTAATTTTTACAGGAAAAACGATGCTCCTGTCTTTTTTATTGCTTATTTTTTCGCTGATAGCGATCGTGGTGGCCATTCTGGTGATTCCATTCTTGCGCCGTTATCTTTTTTCTAATTTTGTGCTGAAAATTTTCCGCAAAATTCTTCCTCAGATTTCACAAACTGAGCAGGAAGCACTCGATGCAGGGACGGTGTGGTGGGAGGGGGAGCTGTTTAGCGGCAAGCCATATTGGCATAAATTGCTGGCTTATTCCAAACCGGTTCTTAGTTCAGAGGAAAAGGCATTTCTGGAAGGGCCCGTCGAGCAACTCTGCGCGATGCTGGATGAATGGGATATTACCCATGAACGGTATGATTTGCCGCCGCAAGCCTGGCAATTTATTAAGGACAACGGATTCTTCGGCTTGATTATTCCTAAGGAATATGGAGGTTATGGATTCTCGGCGCTCGCGCATTCTGAGGTGGTGATGAAAATCAGCACGCGCAGTAATACGGCAGCGGTAACGGTCATGGTGCCCAATTCGCTGGGACCGGCTGAACTACTGCTGCACTATGGAACAGAAGAGCAGAAGAATCATTATCTGCCCCGCCTGGCAAAAGGATTGGAGGTGCCTTGTTTCGCTCTGACAGGACCTGATGCGGGTTCTGATGCTGGATCAATACCGGATCTGGGGATCGTGTGCCGAGGTGAGCATGACGGACAGCATGACGTGCTCGGTATGCGTGTTACCTGGGAAAAACGTTACATTACGCTGGGGCCGGTCGCGACCATACTGGGTTTGGCATTCAGGTTACGCGATCCGGAGAGACTGCTTGGCGGCGAAGAAGATCTTGGTATCACCTTGGCATTAATTCCTACCAATACACCCGGTGTGAACATTGGCCGTCGTCATTTTCCGTTGAATGGTGCATTCCAGAATGGCCCGAATTCTGGCACTGATGTATTCATTCCCATGGACTGGGTAATCGGTGGGCGTGCTGGCGTGGGTAACGGCTGGCGGATGCTGATGAATTGTTTGGCGGCAGGACGTTCAATTTCCCTGCCTGCTACCGGAACCGGTGCAGCCAAACTGGCGGCGCGCACGAGTGGTGCTTATGGGAGGGTGCGAGTGCAATTTAAAACACCCATTGGTTTTTTTGAAGGAGTAGAGGAAGCACTGGCACGAATTGCCGGCAATACTTACATGATGGATGCTGCCAGAGTCATGACCGCAGGTGCGGTAGACCTCGGTGAAAAACCTTCGGTGATTTCAGCCATTGTTAAATATCATTTGACTGAGCGTAGCCGCCAGTTAGTCAATGACGCCATGGATGTGCATGGCGGCAAAGGCATTTGTATGGGACCAAGCAATTATCTGGCCCGTACTTATCAACAAATGCCCGTGAGCATCACGGTGGAAGGTGCCAATATTTTAACGCGAAACATGATTATTTTCGGTCAGGGTGCGATTCGAGGTCATCCATACGTCTTGCAGGAAATCACTGCAGCCAATGATTCAGACAAGCAGCGTGCTTTGGTAGCATTTGACCAGGCATTAATCGGGCATATCGCTTTCAGTCTGCGCAATGTTTGCCGTAGCTTCTGGTACGGACTAAGCAGCAAAAATATCAAACAGATCCCAGAAGGTATTCTGAGCGATACCGTCGATTATTATCGGCAATTGACTCGTTTTTCCGCCGCATTTGCTTTGTTAACCGATATTGCCATGCTGAAATTAGGAGGGGCGCTCAAGCGTAAGGAAAGAATATCCGCCAGACTCGGCGATATACTCAGTATGCTGTATTTATGCTCTGCAACGCTCAAGCGTTTTGAAGATGATGGACGGCCCGCTGCAGATTTACCATTGTTACACTGGTCGATACAGGATGCGCTTTATCGTACTCAGCAAGCCTTTGATGGACTGCTGAGAAATTTCCCTGGGCACTTTTTGCTGCGTGGCTTGATGCGCATACTCGTATTTCCATTGGGTATGCGCCTTGTCCCGCCTGCCGACGCACTTTCAAATACCGTAGCCCGCTTGATCCTGGAACCCGGGGAAGTGCGTGATCGGCTGACAGCGGGTATTTATATTCCAAATAATGATGATGAACCATTAGCTTATCTGGAGCAGGCCATGGAATGCGCTGTTGTTTGTGAAGCCATCGAGACTAAATTACGTCATGCTGTCAAGGCAGGCCAGTTGACTGCTCGCAATGACGAAAAAGTGACTGAGGCACTGCAGTGCGGCATCATCAACCAAGAGGAAGTTGCGTTGCTCGAAAAAATGAAAGTTCTGCGCCGCCGTGTCATTATGGTCGATGATTTTTCACCTGATTTTGGGAAAACAGCGAGTATGGCATCTTAGCAAGAGCAATCAGGCAGAATTTCTACGAATAGTATGGCCAATTTTGACAAGGAGAAGATGTGGCGGACAAGCAGCACACCAAAACAGATGTGATTTCAGTAGCAGTGGCTAAAACGCTGGATGGATTATTCAGAGAGCGTGTACGTCGTTCTCCGCAATCAGTGGCCTATCGCGATTTTGAGGTGACGACTGAGCAATGGCGTGATTACACCTGGGCGGAGATGGCGCAGGCAGTAACACGCTGGCAGATTGCGCTGTCACAAGAAAATTTATCTGCTGGTGACCGGGTTGCCGTGATGTCAAGAAATTGCCCGCAGTGGGTGATGTTCGAGCAAGCAGCTATTGGGTTAGGGTTGGTGGTTGTGCCTCTTTATACTGAAGATCGGGCCGAAAATGCAGCCTATTGCCTGCAGAATGCAGGAGTCAAACTGCTATTAATAGAAAAGCTAACGCAATGGGAAGCGTTTTCTCAAGTCGAAGATCTGCTCACCAGTTTGTCATGCATCGTGATCATGACTCTATCTGAGGAAGAAGCAGTGCACGCACGAGATGACCGCATCGTTATGCTAAGTAAGTGGCTGCCGGAGCAGGCGAATGAAGCTCAGCACCTGAATACTGATCCGCATGCGCTCGCCACCATCATTTATACGTCTGGCACGACAGGCCGCCCTAAAGGAGTCATGCTCAGCCATCACAATATTCTGACTAATGCGTATGCCTCTGCCCAGATTGTAACTGTGACACCTGCTGATCTGCTGCTTTCGTTTCTGCCGCTATCGCATACTTTTGAACGCACCGCTGGTTACTATGTGCCGATGATGTGTGGTGCCACCATCGCCTATGCTCGCTCGATTCAGCAGTTGCAAGAGGATCTGCTCACGATTCGTCCAACCATACTCATTTCCGTGCCGCGTATCTATGAACGCGTGTATGCAGGTATAAACGCGAAACTGGAAGAAGCGTCGATCCTGGCCAGAAAACTGTTCAATTTAGCGGTAGAAGTGGGTTACAGCCGGTTCGAGCAGCAACAAGGGCGCGATTCCTGGCATTTTTCCCATTTATTGTGGCCGCTGCTGGATAAGCTGGTGGCGCGTAAATTGATGGATAAACTGGGGGGGCGTTTACAGCAGGCGATGAGTGGGGGTGCAGCACTATCACCCGAAATTTCACGCGTATTCATTGGTTTGGGATTGCCGATATTGCAAGGCTATGGTATGACTGAAACCAGTCCAGTGGTGTGTGCCAATCGTCTCGATAATAATTTGCCATCCAGTGTAGGGCAGCCTATCCCGGGTGTGGAGGTTAAACTGGGTGAACATAATGCCTTATTGATTCGCGGTCCTAACGTGATGCTTGGTTACTGGAACAATCCAGAAGCCACGCGAGCAATTATCTCCGATGATGGCTGGTTGAATTCGGGTGATATCGCCCGTATCGATGAACAGGGGCGAATCACGATTACTGGCCGCCTGAAAGACATTATCGTGACATCTACCGGTGAGAAGGTGCCGCCTGCAGATATGGAAGCGGCTATTCTGCAAAACCCGTTGTTCGAGCAAGTCATGATCGTGGGCGAAGGGCGTTCTTATTTGAGCGCATTGGTTGTATTGAGCAAGCGTGGCTGGGAAAGTGTCGCTGTCCAGTGTCAGGTAGCAGCGGACCCGCCGCAACTGGCAAAAAATGAGCAAGCAAAGGAGATTGTGTTAGACATGATTAGCCAGCAAATCCATCAATTTCCGGGATATGCCAAAATATATCAAGTCGCTTTGATTGCGGAACCATGGACTGTTGCGAATGAAATGCTGACACCCACGCTAAAATTGAAACGGGCAAAGATTGTGGAACATTATCAGACCGAAATTGAGCGTCTGTACGCCGGTCATTGATAAAGAAAGGAATCATGGCTATTTCACGTCACATATTATTATAAATCAAACATGTCCACCATTCAGACAGATTCAGCATTGCGTGTTGTCTTGCCGGCAGGGCAACCCATATTGCGCATGGTGCCGATGCCGTCGGATACCAATTATGCCGGTGATATATTCGGCGGCTGGATCATGTCGCAAGTTGATATGGCAGGCAGTATCCCTGCTATCCGGCGTGCACGCGGACGGGTCGCAACGGTTGCTGTCAATTCCTTTGTATTCAAACAGCCTGTATTTGTAGGCGATATCGTTAGTTTCTATGCTGACATCATCAAAATAGGACGTACCTCGATAACCGTTGATGTGTCGGTTTATGCCCAGCGGGGTGTGCGGGAAGGCGAGGAAGAGATCTGCATTAAAGTGACCGAGGCGGTGCTGACTTACGTCGCCATCGATGGCAATCGGCGGCCAAGAGTGGTGCCGCAGGATTAATGAGTTCAGTTCCTTATGCTGGTGAGTCTGATCAGTCGCGTCACTGAAAGCTGATTCGACCCATGGTCATAAATAAGGAGAAACCTGTGTGATAGAGGGTTAAACGCGAAATCTGGCATGATTATCTATTTCTATTGCTTATATTACCCTGGGCCATACAGCAATGGCTTGTAGGCGGGAATTACTCCACGCGACTACAAGCCAGTTGTTCAACTTAATCAGATCACATAAAAGTCTGTGCTGGTCAGGGTAAGCCCACCGGTTAGTTGGGCAAACTGCTCAGCGCTTGCATCACCGATACCGTCAGCATCATAGCTGAGAGCACCGGTTTGTGCATTGTAAATGATTCGATCTGTGGCATCGTCTGCGTGAGCACCGATGTGGAAGGCTGAAGAGTTGAGAAAGCCTGTTGACAGGCCGTTAAAAATAGCGTTCTCTAAACCGATGATATCGTCAGCCGGAGAGAAATCGGTAATTTTATCGATGGCGCTGGTAAAAGGCGCGTCAAATACAAAAATATCGTCGCCTGTGCCACCTGTCAAAATATCTGCACCTGCGCCACCCCATAGAATGTCACGGCCATTGCCGCCATTAATTTCATCATTACCTGCATTACCATAGAGTTTGTCTCTGCCACTCAAGCCAGAGATCATATCATCACCCGAAGTCCCGGTCAGTCTGTCAGAACGTGATGTGCCGGTTATTGTGCTCGGTTGATTAGCGGGGGCAGGTGTGGATGGTGGCTGCGAATTTACTGTTGGCTCAATTGGCTCAGTTGGCGCTGGTTGCTGTAGTGCCGGAATGCTACTAGTCGTTGCCGGATCGATCAGGTCAAGTTTTACATTCTTGCTGCCAATGCTGACTTGTTGCGTTGTGGTGGCGAATCCGCTGCCAGAAAAACTGACGGTATAATTACCAGAAGTGAGCGCCAATTCGTAACCACCTGCTGCATTTGTCTTGGTTGTTGTGATGACGCCAGTTGCGTTATTTTGGGCGCTGACGGTGAAGTCACCTAATCCTTCGTTGATATCATAGTGCTTATCGCCATCCAGATCGTCAAATGCAACGCCAGTTAGGAAAGAATTAAGTCCAGTGCGGGCAAAGTTTTGCGTCACGAAGGCGCCTTCAAAACTACGGTAGGGGCCAACTTCAAAACCGATTCCAATTTCACGGTGGGTATCATTCAAAATGTTTGCTCTATGGCCTGTTGAATTCATCAAGGAAGCATGTAATTGTTCCACTTCATCCACCAAACCTGTTGGTGAACGGGTACTCCTCCATGCGATATTTTCTGCCCAGCTCCAGGAGCCAGAGAATACGTAGCCCTCTGCAGCCATCCGATCACCTGGACTTGATCCACCTGCACCTGTGTGAGAGAAAGTGTCGGTTGCAATCATCCAAGTACTATGATTTTCAGCTGATTCATTGAGATCGCTATCGAAAGCGAGTGGTTGCGCACCTACTTTTGCACGTTCGGCATTAACGAGTTCCAGCATATATTGTTCGTAAGCATTGGCTTGGGACATAAGCATGACTCCTGTCGATTTGAGTTGTGGAAATTAGATGGAGTGATCATCTTCGGGTGATTTTACTCATCGCGCCTTGTGCTGGTAATTACGATAAAGACTCATTTAATGATTCTTTTTGCCATTTGAAATCCTGCAAGGGGAATAGTAAATCCTTCACCTTTATGATTATGCAATGCTGGGGGAGAGATGGTTATCCAATCAAATTTTTGCTAATGCGCCCGTTTGCTTGCGAAAATGATAGTATCCGGATAAGTTAATAATCTGTCATTTTATAAGAGGTTATAGAGATGTTGATCCGGCCCGAACGCACGCGCATCTATCAGAATCATCATTTCGACAGCACGCGCTGGGATTATTTTGAGGCGCGCGACGATGATATTGTTGTTGCAACGTCATACAAAGCAGGCACAACGTGGACTCAAGCCATTGTGGCGCATCTCCTCTTTCCAGATGGGAATTTGCCAGCGGCGCTGGCAGAAATGTCGCCATGGCTGGATATGCGAATTATGCCGCTTGAAGTGGTATTAAACAGATTAAAGGCGCAGAAGCACCGCCGCTTTATCAAGACGCATTTACCGCTCGATGGCATGTTTTACAGCAGGAAGATCAAGTACCTTTATATTGCCCGCGACGCGCGAGATGTTTTTATGTCGTTATGGAATCATTATAAGAGTATGAAGGATGAGTTCTTTATTCTGATGAATATGCTGCCTGGCCGCGTAGGAAATGAATTGCCGCGTCCACCGGCTGATATCCATACTTTCTGGCGGAATTGGATAACCCGTGGCTCGTTCGAATGGGAAGCCGATGGCTGGCCGTATTGGTCGCATCTTTCCAATGTTCAGTCGTGGTGGAATTTTCGTCATCTTCCCAATATTCAACTATTCCACTACAACGATATGCTCAAGGATACCGAGCACGAGATTCGCCGCATGGCGACATTTCTGGAAATTGAAGTGCCAGCGAATGCCTGGGCCAGCATTATCAAAGCGGTTTCATTCACTGAGATGAAACGACAAGGTGAGCTATATGCGCCAGGAGGTGGTCATTTTTGGAAAGGAGGCGCACAGACTTTTCTTCACAAGGGAACGAACGGTCGCTGGCATGATGTGCTGTCTGACGAGGAACTCGCGCTCTATAATGTTGCTTGTGAGCGTGCGCTTAGTTGCGAGTGTCGGGAATGGCTTGAGAATGGTAGTTTGATCTAATTGATTAGATTCATTTCATATCGAAGAGACTAGGGTCTGTTGACGTTTTAAGGTAAGTATTTCATAGATAGAAACAAACTCGTAATATTGGGGTTCCCATACCACCAACAAAACGAGTTTGCGATGCCCCGAATGATGCTCAATGATGAGTACTGG
>NZ_JAGFJM010000135.1 GCF_024102715.1 Nitrosomonas communis | reverse complement strand
ATTGTATTTCATGCAGGAAGCTGGCCAGCCGTTGCGTTTGAAATATCAAAAAGCCCATTACGGGCCTTATGCTGAAAATCTTCGGCATGTACTCAACGCAATCGAAGGGCATTTTATCTCAGGCTATGCCGACGGCGGAGATGCGCCTGATAAGCCGTTGCAATTGCTGCCGGGCGCTATTGAAGAAGCAAATACCTTTTTGGAGAAACATCCACAAACACGTGAGCGCTTTAACAAGGTCTCTCAGCTTGTAGAAGGTTTTGAATCCCCCTTTGGCTTAGAACTTTTGTCTACGGTGCATTGGCTCTGTAAATACGAGCAGGCTGCAACAATAGAGGATGTTGTTAAGGCAACTCATGCATGGAATCTGCATAAACGTCAATTTACGCCAAGACAAATCGAGCTGGCGGTAGATGTTTTAAGCCGCTATCACTGGTTGCCTGCTTGAAATTGATGAGTGCTTTCTGCTGGCTATACATGCGATTGCAGCATCTTACGATCATTTTTTACGCTATACAATAAGTTGCAAAACGAATGTTAGAGACAAGTTAAATTAGCCCACGAGCAGTACCTAGCCAGCGGCGCCAGAGTCGATTGATTTGAATTGACTGATTTTATTTCTGTCTGCAAGCAGCATGGTTTGATAGGTGAATTAACGTAGTTCATGAGGTTAAGCAAGCATGAAAAATTTTTGGTATTGCGGATTAATCATTGCTGTTATTGGGGTGATGACTGGATTATCTGGCTTGGTGTCTGCCCAACATAGCGCTGTGATCGAATTTAAAAACAAGGGGGAGATGGTCAGAACGCTGCGCCTGGATGAGCTAGATAAGATTGTAACTGCAAGTTCTCTCAAGGTTTTCGAGGCGCATGAGAAAAGAGCACGCATTTATCAGGTTTACCCAGCGCGGCAACTTTTTGATCAAGTCTTTGGCAAGGGCTGGCGAGCAGCAGAAGAGGTTGTCTTCCTCTGTGAAGATGGCTATCAGCCCAGCATTCCGGTAGCAAAGCTTGTTGCTTATGATGCGTATTTTGCTTTTGCCAGCGCAGACGATTTACCGTTTACGCTGACTAACGTGTTGCAGAACAATGAAATGGTCAAACTAGGGCCGCTTTACCTGGTGTGGGATAATCTGAAGGCTGCTGAATTGCGTGAACATGGGGCGGTTGACATGCCTTATCAAGTAGTAGGGATTGAACTTGCCTCTTTTGCGGATCGTTTCCCTCATCTCTCTCCACCCGTCGGTGCATCTCAAGAAGTGCAACAGGGTTTTGTACATTTTCGCAAGCACTGCATCGCGTGTCATACCATCAATGGTCAGGGCGGTGGCAAGGCGCCTGAGCTGAATTATCCAGTCAGTGTGACCGAGTATCTCCAGCCTGAATACCTGAAGCGCTGGATCGATGATCCAGCCGGTATCCGTTACAACACAACCATGCCAGCGCTTGCAGCCGAGACGCCAGAGCGGGAGCAGGTGATGGCGGAACTCATCGCTTATCTGAAAGCGATGAGTACGGTAAAACGTCTGCCAGATGCGGCACCATAGCTTGTATCCTGAAACTTTCCGGTCAGTCTCCGTTTCGCGCTGGATTATTGCCAGCTTAAGTATGCCGAGAGGCCAAGGAAATTGACCCACTGGTTCTGGTCCTGACTTAAGCGGGTGCCGTCGGTATAAGTCCACCCTTTCCAGGTCCACTCGTTCGTTTTGAAATAATCAAGAATATAATCCAAACGAAGACCAACATTCTTTTTTAATGCATATCTTGCAAATAAATTCCATCTGCCTTGTTGGAAAGAAATATTGGGGACAGGTGTATTGCCGGGGCAGCAGGCAACTTCTGTGATGGATTGTTTAAACTTATCGGTAATATCCGAGTAAGTAAAGTTGGTGCCGATTTCAAGTTTTTCGTGCGGCTTGCCGTTTACGCCAACACCAAATGCGGTGCTTATGTTTTCCAGTTTGGAAGACCAGAGCTCGCGGGGGGCCGGTGTTCTGGAAGCTTGATCGATTTGTGTTTCATTGCGCGAGAACCATGCATTCGCTTGCCAGAATTCAGAGAATGTGTAAGCAGCATCGAGCGAGTAGTTGCGTGCATTGCCTGAGCGCACACCAAAACCTGAGTTGTTGCGGTCTCCATAGTTGTCCCATGATTCGTCGACCGCAACTTGCACCGATAGGGGTTCAATAGGCTCCCAATTAAGCAATAACCGTACTTTGTCCCGATTGCGATCAGCTAGATTGATCGGCGCGATCAGATTGAAAAATGGCTGACCCGTTGCGGTGACATTGGTTAAAAAATTTGAACCAAAGCGCTCGCTATGTATATACGAGACGGTTCCTGTCAATGTTTCTGCCATTGTGCGCCGCAATTCAACACGACCGGATAACTCATTGGTATTATTTCGATGGCCTGTTGTTTGCGGCGCGCCGGTTCGCTCCCAGTGTTCATAATCAACCCCCCCAATCAGGCGGAGATTCATCGGCAGGGCATAGTTCGCCTCAAGCTTATTGGTAAACGTTGTGAAAGAACGTGGGGTATTAAATCCACTCCAACGATTTCCATTTAAATCAATATTAAATGCATTCGGGTTGTAAAGAAAAACAGGTGTTTTATCATCACGATCTTCATAGCGGAAATTCGCAAGCAAGGTCAGCTTGGATAACGGTCGTGAAGTAAGTGCTGCTTGCACTAATGTGGTGTTAACTTTTCCATGCAGATTACTGCCAATGCCAGGGGCAGTGAGCTGGGTCGAAAAGAAACTATCCGTTTGACTCGCGGCAGTATAGGCAGCTTTGAATGTGCCGCGAGTGTATGGGTTAAACGAATATCCACCTGACAAGAATCCTTGGTGCGACTGATTGTCGGGTGCCAGTGCGATGGGGCTGAATAAGCTAGGCGCATAAATTCCGCCAATACTACTGCCGCCAGCGATGTTCAATGCTTTGTTTTTATTTTCAAAAAGCGTACCGTAGTATCCTGCAGATAGCTGGAGATCTTTTCCACTGTAATTGAGTGTTGCACCAAATATCTTGGTGGAGAAATTAATAGGTTCAGGAATGAATTCATAACCGCCGGTTGCAGTCGGCCCAGGCGGACCGAGCCGATTGCCTCGTCCGAAGATACGTGCACCATCTTTTTCTTCATTCTTGAAATGGAACTGCAATTCAAAATTTGCAGGAAGGAATTTATTGAGACCAAACGCAAAGGATTCGCGTTCAGTTTTAAGTTGCACAGGGTCGCCGGCAGTGGGCGTGGTCGGAACACTAAGGTTGGAGCTACCGATTCCTTCAACTGCAGTATTGGCTGTGAATGGCTCAAACCGCGGTGTCTGGCTGAATTCAAAAAAGTAGCCCCAATCGCCCTGTTTACTGTGTTCAAGCCGGATATCGCGATTCTTGAGACCGAGGTTACGCCCTTGTAACTTAAACCAGGTGCCGGTATCGTCATTTCTCTTCAATATGTCGACATTGAAAATGCCGTAAAGACCTTCATTACGTAAACCGTTAAATTGACCAAAACGTGCATTATCATCGGATAAATAACCTGCGCCAAACTGAATGGTACTCTGTGGTTTGGTTAACCGTTTGATACTATCGTTTTGTTCTGCCCAGGCGGAGCTCGCCATGATCAGTAATGCTGATGTAACTATTAGAAAATAAAAATACTTCTTCATTATGCTGTTTCTGCTCCCGATTAACGTTGAAAGAGTCCTTCATTGCGAACATTCTCTGGGTTATTGCTGCCATGAATGTTGGTGTGGCAATTCATGCAACCTCTTGCAAGTGTGTTTCTGGCATAAGCTCCTGTGATAGTACCGAGGGAGCTCTGATGGCTATTGGGTTCATGGCATTCCTGGCAAAGGAACGGAGAGCGTACTTTGAGCAAGTTAGGTGCTGTCGTGCCATGCGGGTTATGACAGATTGCGCAATTTTCCTGGACAGGTGGATGGTTATAAATAAATGGTCCACGCTTTTCCATGTGACAGGTAAAACAAGTTTCATTCACGCTATCGCGCAGGGTCATGCTCGGGCCAGCTGAACCGTGTGGATTATGGCAATCTGAACATACTACTTTCCCTTCGCGGATGGGATGGCGTGAAGGGCGGTTAATCTGGGCGCGTTGCTCCTTGTGGCAGGTGAAGCATATTTCTGATTGAGTGATTTTGTCGCGGACTTTATCGTGTGCAGTATGAACCTGATGACAAGAAGTGCAGGCGATATCTCGGTTCGCATGAGCGCTGCCTATCCAATTCATGCGCTTGCCACCTTGGTGGCAGCTTAAGCACGCCTGATTTCTATCTTCAATAGTATTAGTCGAATTTTTTCCAAAGGTACGTGATGGCATTGGCGGCATTGTTTTGTCGCTATCCATATGACTATCACTTTCTCCATGACAGCTGGTACACGTTGGCGTGCGGCTATCAGCCACGGTCCCATGTTTGGTCTTGCCAATGGCAAACACTGGATAATCACTGGTTTCATCATGACATTTTGTGCATTTTCCATCGTCTCGGAGAACCATGTCTGGCCATTCTTCCTCAGAATCATCTTCCTGCGCCATTGCATTTGGCATAATGCATAGCAGGAAAACTAATATCAGCAGCCGTAATAGCACGGAGCTTAATTTCTCTAAACCATTTAACATGATCCAAGCCCTCATTAAATTAAGTTAAGTTTGATATTTCTTGTGTGTGGGGAGGTAAACATAACCCCTGGAAAAAATTAATTCGCTTTAAGTGCAGTCTTTGCCTGTGAAGTCTCTCGCTTCAGCAGGGTTACTCATTGGTAAAGGTAAAAAAAGATGCTTTTTAAACCCTGTTATGGTCAGATAAACTTTTAACTACTGAATTAAATTTGTGGCAATAAATTCGGAACATGCGTAATGCTTCAGTAGCTGATGACTTCTGACTGCACTTGAATGAATTAATAATTGTTGGCATCGACAAATGCTGATGTTGCTGGCATCATGAGTACAACTAATATTGCTCGCACTTTGATAATATTTTTACTAGGCACTTCATACTTAAAATTTGAAATAAAACTTCAAAAGCCTGATTCGTTTATAGCTAGGATCAGACAAATCAAAAAAGCAATTATTAATAATTATAATTTTTAATACTTATGAGCAATATTCATGCCAGAATATTTTGTGATTTATAATCAGCTACTTATTCAACATGTGTAAAGAAATATAAAAAAATTTGTCGCCAGTTTCTTGGCCATATTTTGTGTCGGTTACATAACTAGCTGTTTCTGCAGAATTTATCCTGTCTACAATTGGAGACAATTGTGAGTTGTGAATGAGAATAATGAATAATGCTTGATGGTTAACACTTAATTTAGTGGGGAAAGCTAACGTCATGATGTGGCGGAATATGATGAGGATAGTGAGGCTGCTACCGGGGGCATCGCATGTTGTGTTTCATTGCAGGGGGCGATCCTCAATCTCTGGCAGCAATATTTATGCGGTAGTGCGAAATGGTGAAAGGCGGGGGCAGCAGAGACACCGAAACGCTGCATCATATTATGCAATGCTCACAGAGTATGTTGCGAGAGCAAATTTCTTCCCTGCTGCTGCCTGTTAAGCGATGATGTTCTCTGTCAGTCTCGGTGTTTTTCTTCCCGGTAGTTGGTCAATACGCCTGCTACAATAATAATGAGTCCCATGGCGATGTAAAAATTCCGTGCGATCGCTTCATCGGCAAAGCCAAGGATAAAGGGAATAGCCACCAGCACGGGGCCAACAATGCGTTCGATCCAGCCATGCAGGGTAAAGGCAAGTATCTTAAAAATACCAAGGGAAAAATCAGAAGCCAAAGTGACCGTCAGGTGAACTCCGGCCAATCCATATGCCAGCATGGCAGGTATTTGGCTTAGACCCAATAAGGTAGGGGCTAGTAAAAATATAACGACTGTTAGAAAATCTAGATATCCATGGTTGCGCGCTGAAATTATTTTCATTTGACTGCTCCTTTCATTGAGGGTGAGTAACAGTCAACACTTTAATACAGCGTTATTGCCCATGTCTGTTAGCTAGATAACATTGGATGATCGTGACTATTGCTGCATCTGAGTTTAATCAAGAAATCAATCCATGATTAAGGCCGTGTCGTTGATACAAATTTGTTCGCGAGTATAGTCAAGCATGCCTCGATTTCTGAAATCATTCATGATGGTGCTGACTACCGAGCGGCTGGCACCGACTAAATCTGCTAACTCCTGCTGAGTGAGGAAAATTTCCAGTGAATACCCATGCGTACAGCGTGTTCCAAATATTTGGGCAAGTTCCAGCAGAGTTGCGATGAGACGCCTGTCAACAGGCTGGGTAAGAATGGTGCGGAGTTTGCGTTCGATCTGTTGCTGACGGCTATAGATTGCCTCGAAAACAGACCATGACCACTCCGGCCAGCGAAACATCAATTTTTTGAAATCATGGTATTCAATCCGGTAAGACACGACTTTTCCGACAGCTTGCGCGCTTTCTTCCATGGTTTGGCTGACAGAATCATGCTGCAGGCGGCCGATAATATCCCCCGGCTGTAACAGGGCAAGCGTGAGCTCAACTCCCTGTGCTGTGAGATATGAAAGTTTGATGATGCCTTCTTTTATCCAGAAGAAATCAGCGCAGTTTTCCCCTTGGCGATAAAGAAAATGTTTATCAGGAATTTCGCTTTCCTGGATAGAAGGACATTCTTGCTGCCATTGCGCCAGATCCCATTCGGCAAACGGATTGAGTGAGCCAGTTTTTATACCGTGTTTCATTCGGCAGATTTGATTTATTGCTTGCTTCCCCACACTTGCGCCAGACGTTCATCGCGACCGCATCGGCTGCGGTAGTATGAATAGCGGACAGGATTCTTAAGATAGTAATCCTGGTGATATTCCTCTGCGGGGTAGAATTCGGTGGCAGGTAATATTTCGGTTACAACGGCTTGATTAAAGCGGCCGGAAGCAATCAATCCAGACTTGGACGCTTCCGCTTGCATATGTTGTTGGGCATTACGATAAAAAATGGCGCTGCGATATTGCGGCCCGTGATCGCAAAACTGGCCGTTCGCTGTGAGCGGATCAATCGTCGGCCAGTAAGCGGCAAGCAATCTGGCATAACTGGTTTTGGCTGGATCGAAATATATCTGTACGGCTTCGATGTGGCCGGTTTTGCCTTTACTGACCTGCTTGTAAGTAGGATTCGCCACCGTGCCGCCGATGTAGCCGGATAGGGTTTTGACCACGCCCGGAACCTTGTCAAAATCCGCTTCAGTGCACCAGAAACATCCTCCTGCAAATATTGCGATCTCCAGAACAGTCTCTTCTACTTGGTGCTGGAGTTGATGGTTAGTTCCGGCCAAATCCCTGCTATCCGACTGCTGACACCCAACAAGCGCAGCCAGTATTAAAAATATCGCGCTGCTGATCCAGTCCATGCCACCCAATTTCACCACTTTTTTATCCCCTGAGTTCAGGAAGCGCTTCTTCCTGCGGGATAAACCGCAGCGCTAACCCATTGTTACACCAGCGTTCACCCCGCGGTGGTGGGCCATCATTGAATACATGCCCCTGATGCCCGCCACAGCGTGCGCAATGATACTCAGTACGAGGCCAAATCAGCGTGAAATCACGCTTGGTACCAATGTGGCCGGAAATGGGTTGGGTAAAACTAGGCCAGCCAGTACCACTTTCATATTTATGTTTGCTCTCGAATAACGGTAAATGACAGGCGGCGCATAGGTAAGTGCCGTCACGATATTCTTTATTGAGCGGGCTGCTGCCAGAGGGCTCTGTATCTTCTTCGAATAAGACGCGATAAGCTTCCGGCGACAGAAATGAACGCCATTCTTCGTGTGGTTTTTCCAGAGGGGTAACCGTAATGGGATCAGTTTTGATTTTTTTGCTCCTTTGTTGTTCAGCGATTAATTCACGTGAACAAGATGATATTAAAGGTAATGTTGCTAACGCAACAAATCCTTCCAGCAAAGCGCGTCGTTTCATGGTAGATCCTCATTTTTTCAAATAAGTGCAGCAAAAAATTTGATCGTGGGCGCGTGGCATAGTTCATCCTTGTGAATGGCTTTGTTCAGAGTAATTTCCTAAGAGGAAGAAGCTTTACCAGATGCAGTAGTGAATAGGGTCATTTTACAGAGATCCCTGGATGAGTGATGCATGGGTTAGACACGCCCCGCCCCGCCCCGCCCGGGGGCGGGCACACATCGTGAAATGCAATTAATGACAGCCTGAATCTGCAAAAATAACTTCCCAGTTCATAGATCTTCCGCGCTGGTTCATTACTACGTTATATTCTTTGCCATCGACTACCACGCAGGGGATGACCAATTCGCCTGCAGCAAGATCAGCGCGTGCTATGGAAGGGGTAAAGGGCGCATCAGGGAGGCAGGCGCTTACATCATATTTAACATAACCTGTAGCTGGAACGTCATTTACTAACGTTGAAGTTGCTACATAGAGATCATTCCCTGCCACTTTGACATCCAATGCGCCGGGCAGGGGAATTTGTATGCTAGCCGAGGTGCCTGGAATGAAAATATCATTAGCGGCATCATAAGTGCAGGATAGTGGATGGGGCGGATCCGGCATCACAGTCAGACTATTGTTAGCTGCTAAAAAAATGGCATGTCTTTTAACTACTACCATAGGATCGGCATGGCTCGAGAGAGACAGTAGCGAACCTATTATTGCAAAGCTAAGTGGTAAAAATAGATTTTTCATACGCTTCCTAAAAAATTAAAAGATTCTGAATGCAACTATCAAATGATGCTGGCGACTATCTCATAACGTCTCCTTTCATCGAAACAAAGCTAGTAAGAGGGCGGAGGCGAGGGGGTGCCTGGTGGCGGCGGTGGATAACTTCCTGAAGGAGCACGCTGCGGCGAATATGTGTTGGAACTGCCTCCATTTGAGTATCCCTCGTTGACAAATCGGCCGGGGGAGGGGATGCGATGACCATTCGCATACATGCACTGCATATAAGCGGTGTCATATCGTTGCTGATTGATAGAACCGGAAGATTGGGCAGCGCTGCTGCCAGTCAATCCTCCTGCCAATAAACCGCTACCTGCACCAATCGCAGCGCCACGTCCGCCCCCAAATGCGGCGCCTGCGATAGCGCCCAACGCCGTCGTAACAGCGGCACTTTCCATTCCACTTACTATCGATGCCTGCCGTGGTGTCTGATCATTGAGTTGTTCGCTGGCAAATTGCTTGCAGAGCTGATCATCAGCTCTAAATTGATCAAAAGTTTTATTGGCGGCAGGGAGCACCATTACACTTGGACCCGTTGGTATTTGCACGCATGCTGTTAGCAAAGTAAGCGGCAGCAAAATGGATATCTTAACTATTCTAGGCATGACCTGATTTTCCTTTAATGAAATACGATTAAGAAGGCTGTGGAGGGATTTTTAGCCAGTCCTCTGAACACTTCCTGACATAAGGATAATACCCTTCTGGATTCCGACAATAATGCCAGTAATTGGTTTTTGGTGTAGGGGCAGGTCGTGAAACATTCTGTTGCTGAATATAAGCTGGTTTCCTTGGCAGTGCAATGGGCAGTGGTGCTGGTGATACCGGGGTAGCAGCAATTACTGCTGGGAAACCACTGAACGGGGAGTAACCGCCAAAATGGCTATAGGGGCCAAAGCCGAGATAATCATTGTAGAAGCGAACACGGCCAAAAGGAACATAGCCATTATAAAAACCAATTCCCCCAAAAGAACTGGGATTGCTATAGATGCTAAAACTACTGTAAGGGGCGAGGCTGCCAAATTCATAATAACTGAAGCCTGCAAAGGGGAAGTAGGGGCTAACAAAAGGTGTCAGTCCCAGCCCGCTTCCCAAGCCAAACATAATATCAAATCCATGATGATGGTGATGCCCATGATAGTGGTCATGCCCAGCATTGTGCTGATGTCCATCATTCTGAACTGATTGAACGTTGTGAATATTAATATGCTGGATAGCGCCTTGCGCAGCGACATTGTTTTGAATGGATTGATCTCCCGGAAGTGATTCGCTCTGCTGGGGAGATTGCGCTACTTGGGCGGCTTCATCTCTCTGAGAGGCTTGATCAACCTGGGTTGATTTATCCGCCTCGGCCGCTTCAGCAGATGAGTCATCCTGGGTTGGCGCACCTTCTATTGAAGGTTGATTGGAGCCAGCGGATCCGTTCGCTAACTCCAGTTGATGATCCTGGGCAGATTCTCCTAATTCGACAGATTGCTCATCTTGAGTCGGAGCTTCTGTCCGGACAAATTCTTCGTTTTGGGTGGGTTCAATATCCGGGCCAGGGCTAGCATTGGCCGTAACATCATCGGGTTGCTCAAAATCATCCGCTTGATCAAAGTCTGTGCTCAGGGCAGGATTATCGACTAATTCAAAATTTTCTTGTTGCTCAAAATCATTATCCTGGTCAAGCGCATTGCCTTGATCGAGATCTGCGTCTTGGTAAAAATCATCGCCTTGATCAAAATCGCCAGCAAAATCTCCGCTCTGATCAAAGTCACTGCCCTCGTAATCGCCATCAACGTCATCGGCATCGGCATCGCTATTGGTAGCCCATGCCGGACCTGTCGAGGTCAATCCTGCCAACGCGAGGATCATGCAAATCAGTCTGAGTTTTTTCATTTTAATTCTATTCAGGGTTGATGAGGCTAACAAACAATAGAAATTTACTCTGTTCGATGCTGATCATCATTTTATCGGGATGATCCTGAATAGAAGCTGAATCCATGAACGCTCTTCAATAAGCTTATCGCAAGCTAACTGGACAGGGCTAAGCCATTCCAGTCGCAAGAAACCTGCTGACGATAAGGCTGTTACAGGTTCAGAGTGGTTCTAGTCGCTTTCTAGCAGCGCTTTGATCAGCTTGGCTTCGATTTCTTGATACTGTGGATTCTGATTCCGGGACGTAGAAGGCTTGTGCCATGCAGGGTTTTGCTGAAGAATACTGATCATGGCAGGCCAGTTATTGGGTAATTTTTCTGAAGCTGAGGGGACGGCAGTATCGATCTGATCTGCATGGCAAGCGGCATGACCGCGATGCATCAGTTTCGCCAGCAATTGCTGCTGGCGTAGATAGAGTATTTGTAGTGTGTTTTCATCTACGCATAGCCATTGTGTACCTTGAATTTTTGCTTTGATTTCTTTGCCGTAGCGTCTGAATGTTGACCAGCCAGTACCCGCGATGGCACCCAAGGCGCTGGCCGCACCCAGGCTGAGGCCGCCTACCATCAGATCGATTCCTGCCCCTGCCGCAGCACCTTTGAGCGCAGCACTGCCAACATCAAGACCATATGCTTTAAGGACGCCGGGAGCAAATATATCGAGCTGCCATTGACCATTACTGACGGGAATTTTTTGGAGAGCAATATCGTTTTCTGAGAAATTAAAAATACCGAGTAAATCTCTTAAACAACGCTGTTCGGCTTTTCTTACAAAATCCTTTAATTTTTGGGCGGCGGTTGAATCTGCGATGTTATCGTTGTGGCGGTATTTGTTCTCACGATAACAGGCAACGGAGACGATCAGCTCGGCGATGCGTTTGGCTGCAGATAGGCAAAGTTGATCCCATGCCTTGGCGCGGTGGTTGATGAGTTTTTGTAATCTGTCGTAGTGTAATTCCACTAGGCTTTGTATTTTCTGATATAACCGTTTCTCAGCTTCAAAGGAAAAGGCAACCGTGTCAAATTCCAGCGAAGCATGGATATTGAATGCAGCCAGTTTTTTGCGCCAAACAGCGAGTTCCTCTGTATGCTCAGCAATGAAATTGAAAACCGGGATGATCGGTTTCATGGCTTTACTGAGCACCTCGATTTCAACCAGGTATTTTTCCAGCACGGGCTCACGCACATCGATAATGTACAGCAAGACATCGCTGCGTAATACCTGTCTGATGACCTTGGCTTCTTGCTCGAGCGGATCATCGATGGATGTGGTTGAAATAAATTTTTCCAATATTTCAGCGGATGAAAGTGTTTTATGCCGGGAGCTGATTGCCTGCAGTTGCCGTAACAGCGCATGGGAATCTTCGATGCCGGGGGTGTCATGTAAATTCAGGATGGCCTCGTTGCCAGCAAAAATAGTGGCCCGTTCAACATGACGTGTAGTCCCTGCACCATCTTCAATTTCACCAAACTGCGTGCTTCGCAACATGGTGCGAATCAGCGAGGTCTTGCCTGTATTGGTATGACCCACAACTGCAACATTTAACAATGAGTGAATATCCTGAATTGATGCCTCGTCTACTGCTTTCATGGCTATTGAGTGATAACGTGTTCAGCGGGGATGGTACAGGCTTCAGCCGTTCGAAACCATGCGAGTTTGCGTGTGTCTGCAACGGGAATGGCTGCGCGGCTGCGCAGTAAAATCAGCCACACTTCCCTTGAGGCATTGGCAGTCAATTCTCTGATGGTGCGCTGCACCCCCCTGTCAGGCAGTCGATGTGCAGCCACACCAATCAGCAACGAGCCATCAAATTTTTTGATCATTTTAGCTGCTTCCGAAAATGATGTTTGATCAATCACATTTTTGCTGCAATGGGTGCCAATTGGCCAGATAATATGATCATCAAGCTCAATACCAATAGCGAGTGCATTCTGCGGTACTCCCTGGCCAGCCGGCCGAGGCGTTGTCATTACTTTTACTTCAGCAATTTTTGGATCTGCATCGATGACGCGGGACTCAAATTCGTGCGCCATTAAGCGTTGCCGTAAAGTAATATAGTAGGGCAAATAAAGATCCAGTTTGAAGCGATGCTCAGCTAGTTTCAGCATGAGTGCGGAAACTAGCAATAATGCCAGTCGCGGCAAAATACCATAGAGCAATAAGGCACCTAACAAAAATTTTGCCCACGCGCTTCTTGTTTCTGCATCTTGTACCGCTGCGCCCACCCGGCTTGCTGCAATCTGGTAACTATCCGGAGGGATCAACCTGAAAAATTCCATGGGCTTGCTCAGCCATTGCGTCAGCTCAGGAAGCGCGCTGTCTGGCAGCAGTGTGGTTCCCCAAATAAAGTCGTATTGCTTCGCCATCATGAGCAGTAACAGCAAGGCCATGCCGGTTGCCAGATAAATCAGCCAGAATTGATGGGTCAGCACACTGATCCGCCATTTGCCGACTGTCCCGGTCAAGCAAGTTTCCCACCAGCCACGTGCCGCAAGTGAAGCAATCATATCGCTTTCTCTTTCCTTGTGACGATAGGGCAGCCAGCAGGTCAACTGAGCGACAACTCCTGCGCTTAATCCGTGTAAATTGAGGGTGATGCCGGTAAGCCATAGCATGATGGAAATCATGTTGAAACCGAGTAAAACCGCTAATAGCCAGTATATATTCAATGTGGAAGACTCACCGACCGCATTACCCGCCGCCAATGCACCCAGAATTGCAGCGGCAAACAAACTTATTCGACTGGCACGTATAAATAATTTTTGCGGATGCTGTAATGCTGTGGTTAGTGCATTATCCTGAATCAGACGCCGCGCACGGCCTGTCAGTCGCTTTAGCAGAACAGTGTAGTTGAAATCAGTGGCAGCATGGGTTTCCATGTCAGCGATGCTTGCATATGACAGCGCTTCTGCTCTGCTCGTTTCAATGTGGCGCAATTGTTCTAAACGAACTAGCTCAGAGAACATATTATTTTTTGTTGTCATAACCGTTGATTTCAAAAGAATGGAGAATGCCGTTTCTCTGGAGTGTCAGCTTGTCTGGCGTGATGCCAGGTAGCAATGTTGTTAAGGATGATTGGCAATCGATCAGGTTGCGCTTGAAAAAAAGTGCGGATGCTTGTTCCGGTACACAAGAGCATTTATAAGTGCAATCAGCAGAGAGGAGTCAATGGAAAAAAGCTACAATTAGCAGTAAAAGATTTGTTATCGTCAGAAAGGTTATTGCCATGAAGCCAGTTGCAATTTTCAGATTTTTTCCTATCGAAGGACCCGGTTATTTTGCCACATTTCTCGATAACAATCATATTCCTTGGCTGTTAATCTGCATTGATCAGGGCGAGAGCCTTCCTGTCAATATCAATTCATTCAGTGGTTTGGCGTTGATGGGAGGCCCTGTGAGCGTTAATGACAATTTGCCCTGGCTTGAACCTGTGCTTGCCCTGATCAAGCAAGCTGTGGCTAACAATGTGCCGGTAGTGGGGCATTGTCTGGGTGGTCAACTGCTGTCCAAGGCATTAGGAGGTGTCGTTGCGGCGAGTCCCATCAAGGAATTAGGCTGGGGTAAAGTCAGCGTGGCAGATAATCCGGTTGCCCATGAGTGGTTGGGGACGTTAAAGGAATTCGAATCATTTCATTGGCATGGAGAAACATTTTCTTTGCCCGCTGAAGCAATGCTGCTGCTCTCCAGCCCTTATTGCAAGAATCAGGCATTTGCATTGGGAATGCACCTGGGAATGCAGTGTCACGTGGAGATGACTGAAGACATGGTGCGTGATTGGAGTAAAGTCAATGCTGCAGAAATAGTCCAAAACCTGACGAGCCCGGCAGTTCAGTCAGCTGAGGCCATGCAGACGAATCTGGTGTCTCGCGTGCCGCAATTGCATGTCATTGCCGATCGGCTGTATGGCAAGTGGATCAGCGCATTGAAATCCTGAGCCCAATTTTGTTTTCTGAAGTTAGGATGAACGATCAGTCGATCGTATCGCCCGTTGTCTGATTGAATCAGGGGACGGCAGGAGCTAAGATAAGCCCGGCTAACGGTGGCAGTGTGATCACGAGGGAGTCTGCAAATTCCAGCCAGGGTTCGCCTGTCGTGTTGATTCGGCCAGCGTTGCCCATATTGCTGCCCCCATAGTAAATCGAATCACTGTTAAATATTTCCTGGTAGGAGCCGCTAGCGGGGACACCAATCCGATATTTCATGCGTGGCACCGGTGTGAAATTCAACACAATCAGTCTAAAGGAACCATCTTGCGCGCGGCGCAGATAGCTAATCACAGATTGATCCGCATCATGACAATCGATCCAGCTAAATCCTTCTGCAAAAAAATCAAGCTGATGCAATGCGGCGATATTCATATAAAGATGATTGAGATCACGCAATGCCAGCTGGACGCCACGATGATGCTCATGTTCCAGCAAATGCCAATCAAGCTCTTTGCTGACGCACCATTCATTACCATGGGCAAACTCGTTACCCATGAAATTAAGCTTTTTGCCAGGACAGGTCATTTGGTAGGTAAACAGCAAACGCAAGTTAGCAAATTTCTGCCACGCATCCCCGGGCATTTTGGCTAGTAGCGAACCCTTGCCATGCACGACTTCGTCGTGCGAGAGGGGCAGTACAAAGTTTTCGGTGTAGGCGTACAACTGGTTGAAAGTCAATTCATTGTGGTGATATCGTCGATGGATAGGATCAAACTCGAGATAAGCGAGCGTATCATTCATCCAACCCATATTCCATTTCATGGAAAAGCCCAACCCGCCGACATAAGTCGGACGTGATACCGCTGGCCATGCCGTGGACTCTTCCGCAAAAGTGATGGCGCCCGGAAATTCTTCATGTACCATGATATTTAACGTACGCAGGAAATCGATCGCATCAAGATTTTCCCGGCCACCGTACCTATTAGGCAGCCATTCCCCCGCTTTGCGTGAGTAATCGAGATAGAGCATTGAAGCCACAGCATCAACGCGTAATCCATCGAGATGGAACATGTTTAACCAGTAATGCGCGCTCGATAGTAAAAATGATTTCACCTCATTGCGCCCGTAATTGAAGATAAATGTTCCCCAGTCCTGATGGAATCCCAGGCGGGGATCTTCATGTTCGTACAGGGCGGTGCCGTCGAAGCGAGCCAGGGAAAAAGTATCCTGGGGAAAATGTGCCGGTACCCAATCCAGGATCACTCCGATGTTCGCTTGATGGCAGGCATTGACAAAAAATTTGAAGTCTTCCGGCAAACCGTAGCGACTCGTTACTGCAAAATAACCCGTTGTCTGATAACCCCAGGATTCATCAAGTGGATGCTCTGATATCGGTAATAATTCAACATGTGAATAGCCCATTTCAAGCAGATAGGGAATCAAGTGCTGGGCAAGCTCACGGTAATTATAAAAACGCCCATCTGCATGCCGTTTCCATGAGCCGGCATGAACCTCATAAATATTCAGCGGTGCATGTAACCAGTTCCAGTTGGCGCGTTTTTGCATCCAGTCTGCATCCTGCCAGACAAAATTTTCTGCCACTGAAGTATAGGCGGCATTGCTGGGGCGCAACTCATGGTAATTTGCGTAGGGATCGGTCTTGAGCAGGATTTCTCCGCTATCACGGTTGCGGATCTCATATTTATAAAGTGTGCTGCTTGGTAAGTCGGGAATGAATAATTCCCATACGCCACTGTAGTGGTGAACAGCCATCGGATGCATGCGCCCATCCCAACGATTAAAATTACCTACTACGCTGACCCGCTCTGCATTGGGCGCCCAGATGGCAAAGCGGATGCCGGCAACGCCATCAATGTTTGCCGTGTGGGTTCCTAACGTTCGATAACTCTGGTGTAGGCTGCCTTCATTGAATAAATACAAATCATGTTCGGAAATTTGTAATGGAAAAGCATAGGGATCATGTAATTCGTGCACGGCGCCCATTGTGTTGCTTTCCTCAATCCTGAGTAGATAGGGGTGCGCAGGCAATGTTTTACCATGCCATTCAAAGATGCCATCACCTTGCGCATTAACCATCAACTCAAAACCGTTGGATGTTTGGATCCAAATGTTAGCGGCATACGGCTGAAATGTTCTGACCAGTTCGCCGTCTTGTTTTTTATGCCTGCCTAGATAAACAAACGGATTGTGTAGTCGAGCGGCCAGCAATGCTTCACGCAATGTATCGATTTTTGCGGGTGTAAATTCTGATTTCATAAGCTCAGACCGTAATTAACGTACCAGAGTGACCCAGTATGTCTGGAAATGATGATTAAGATCAAGTAAGATGCGATAGTATAAAGACTAAAGATTAGTGCAGCTCATATTCTAAAACAGCCAAGCTTGACCGTGGTAAATATATAGTGCATTTGCTGGATTTTTTCTGTGCGCTGCTATCCGCTTTACGGTTGATGTATTGGTATTCATGCTGTTCAGTAGATGGCTATTCTCACATCGGGAGATATTGAATGCTTACACATAATGCGCTTGCATTGATACTGGCAGGCGGACGTGGCAGTCGCTTGCATCATCTGACAGATTGGCGTGCTAAACCAGCAGTTCCCTTTGGTGGTAAATTCCGCATTATCGATTTTCCGCTTTCCAATTGTGTCAATTCAGGCGTGCGGCGGATTGGAGTGGTTACGCAATACAAAGCACAAAGTCTGATACGCCATATTCAGCGCGGCTGGAGTTTTCTTGATGGGCGGTTCAAAGAATATGTAGAGCTTTTCCCGGCGCAACAGCGCACTGAAGAGACGTGGTATCAAGGCACAGCAGATGCTGTTTTTCAGAATCTCGATATTCTGCGTTATCATGGTCCTAATCATGTTCTGATTTTGGGTGGCGATCATGTTTATAAAATGGATTACAGTAGAATGCTTGTCGAGCATGCAGAAAGAGGTGCAGACATCACTGTTGCCTGCTTGGAAGTGCCGCTGGAAGATGCGACAGCGTTTGGAGTTATGGCTGTAGACGATAAATGGCATGTTACTAATTTTACCGAGAAACCAGATAACCCAGCGCCCATGCCGGATCAGCCAGATCGCGCATTAGTCAGCATGGGTATTTACCTGTTTAATGCTTCTTTTCTGTTTGAGCAATTGATTCGCGATCACGATGACAGTCTTTCATCTCATGATTTTGGTAAAGACCTGATCCCGTATTTGGTCAAGCATCATCGTGTTTATGCGCACAGCTTCCAGAGCAGCTGTGTCAATATGGCAGCAGGTGTTCCGTACTGGCGCGACGTGGGTACAGTGGATGCATACTGGGAAGCCAATATCGATCTCACGACGGTAACGCCTGATCTTAATCTGTATGATGAAGACTGGCCGATCTGGACTCATCAGGAACAATTGCCGTCCGCCAAATTTGTTTTTGATGATGATGACCGGCGTGGTCATGCGCTTGATTCCATGGTTTCAGGAGGTTGTATCATTAGTGGTGCAACCATTCGCCGCTCATTATTATTTTCCAATGTTCAAGTTCGCAGCTATGGTGCCGTCGAAGATTCAGTCATTCTTCCCAATGTGGATATAGGCCGGCACGTCCATTTGAAACGAGTGGTAGTTGAAAAAAACTGTGTCATCCCAGAAGGATTGAAAGTTGGCTTTGATCCAGTAGAGGATAGTAAACGCTTCTTTGTGACCAAAAAGGGGATAACGCTCATCACACCGGAAATGCTGGGTCAATGCATACATCAAATTCGCTAATACAGATGTGAGAAGTGAGGGGGCGGTAGACAAAGATGTGTCTGACTACTCATAGCAGCAGAAGGTATGTTGTACTCCGCGGCATGTGGCAATATTATCGCCATAACGATGCCTTCAGATTTTTTGCATAATACCTGTTTACCTGTTATTTAGGTTATGAAACCACTGAGTCTCGTTTTGCTATGGCACATGCATCAACCCGATTACCGGGATCATGAGACAGGTGAATTTGTATTGCCGTGGGTATATCTGCATGCAATCAAAGATTATACTGACATGGCGCACCACTTAGAAAAACATCCCCGTGTCAAAGCGATTGTTAATTTTGTGCCAATATTGCTGGATCAACTCGACGATTATGTGCAGCAATTTGCGCAGAAAAAAATACGTGATCCGTTACTGCGTCTGCTGGCAACCCCTGATCTGAATCAGATCACGGCAAAGGAACGTTCTTGCATATTGAATAGCTGCTTCCAAAGCAATCACGCTACCATGGTGAAGCCTTACCCGGCCTATCAGCATCTTTATGATTTGTATAATATGTTTAAAGAGCGTGGGGACATCGATTTGATCTATGTTTCAGGTCAATATTTGGCTGATTTGTTAACGTGGTATCACCTTGCATGGACGGGTGAGAGTGTGCGACGAAATCATGAGATCGTAGTGCAGCTTATGACGCAAAGCAGAAATTTCAGCTATACAGACCGAATGCAGCTATTCAGTCTTATTGGGGAGCTTATCCAGAAATTGATTCCTCGTTATCGTGAACTTGCTGCTTCAGGTCAGGTCGAGTTGTCTACTACACCTCATTTTCATCCGCTAGCCCCGTTACTGCTTGATTTCTCGTCAGCGCATGATAGTCTTCCTGATGCTGCTTTGCCTGCTGGCATGATCTATCCGGGAGGGCGTGAACGCATTACCTTCCATTTGAAATCAGCCATAAGCAGCCATCAGCAACGCTTTAATGCCCAGCCAGTAGGCGTCTGGCCTGCTGAGGGTGCCGTTTCAAGAGCTTTGCTAAATATCCTGATGGAGTTAGGTTGCCAGTGGAGTGCCAGTGGCGAGGGGGTATTGGTTAACAGCTTGTATAAATCCTATCCGGATCAAGCTTTGCCGAATCGCAATCACTATCTTTACCGACCTTACCGGATATCTGATGAAAAAAGCAGTATGTTGTGTTTTTTTCGTGATGATAAATTGTCCGATATGATCGGATTCGAGTATTCGAAGTGGTTCGGGCGTGATGCAGCAGAAAATTTTGTCCACACACTTGAAAATATTCATCGTGAGACTCGATCGGTTGCACATCCGGTAGTGAGCGTCATTCTGGATGGTGAAAATGCGTGGGAATCTTATCCTTATAATGGCTATTATTTTCTCAGCGATCTTTACGAATTGCTTGGCAATCACTCATTCATTCAAACGACGACTTATCGTGACTACCTTGGGACTTTAATTTATACACAAACTGAAATCGAGACATTACCAGCGCTCGCTGCAGGAAGCTGGGTTTACGGTACCTTCTCTACTTGGATCGGTAACCGTGATAAAAATTTGGCATGGGATCTATTATGTGCCGCTAAACAGAGTTATGATCTTGTTATGAAAAGCGGGCGCTTAACTGATGAAGAGAAATCAATGGCAGAACATCAGCTTGCTTCATGTGAAAGCTCAGACTGGTTTTGGTGGTTTGGAGATTATAATTCACCACAAACAGTTGCTCGCTTTGATCAGTTGTTCCGTAAAAACCTTGCTAATCTTTATCGTTTGCTGAAGCTGCCTATCCCCGCGACCTTGCTTGAGCCCATCAGCCATGGGGGGCGCTATACTGGCATGATTGAAACGATGCGACGTTCATCGTAAATTTAATCAAATTAAGATGAGTGAGTTCAAGCGATATAAATTATTTCAATAAAAAATTAAAGAATAATGTATAGACTCAGCACATCAAATTATCCATAGCAAAATGAGTGAAACTTGGTGATGTCTCAATCGATATCTTTACTTTTTGGTGTTCATGCGCATCAGCCAGTTGGTAATTTTGCCGAAGTTTTAGTAGATGCGCATTTGCGTTGCTATAAACCTTTTTTACAGGTTTTGTATCGCTATCCAGATTTTAAGTTTGCTCTCCATTTTTCTGGATGGTTACTTGATTTCTTGTTTGAACATTATCCCGATGATATGACTTTGTTGCGAGACATGGTCATGCGAGGACAAGTGGAGCTTTTCGGTGCAGGAGAAACTGAGCCGGTATTGGCGGTTATTCCTAATCGAGATCGTATCGGGCAAATTGAGACTTTTTCTAAGAAACTAGAAAAAAAATTCGGGCAGCGTCCTCGAGGCGCTTGGCTCACCGAGCGAGTGTGGGAATCAACAGTCGTACCTGCACTGGTGGATTGCGGTATTCATTATGTAATCGTGGATGATTATCATTTTATTTGTGCGGGTAAAAGTAAAGCAGAGCTCAATGGTTTTTTTGCTACCGAGGAAGACGGCCGCACGCTTGATCTTTTTCCTATTTCTGAGACACTTCGTTATAAACTGCCTTTCTCGCCGGCGCATGAAGCCGTGGCGCATATTGAATCCTTGGCTGAAGCTTCAGCATCAAACAAATGCATTGCTGCTGTCTATTTTGATGATATCGAGAAATTCGGTATCTGGCCTGAAACCTATCAATGGGTATATGAGAAAGGCTGGCTTGAGCATTTTATTCAGGGAGTGTTAGCTTCTCCCAAGATTTCTCCCCGGCATTTCCATGATTATCATACATCTGAAAAATCACGTGGAGTAGTTTATCTTCCAACCACCTCCTACATTGAGATGAATGAATGGACATTGCCTGCCGAACCGGCTAATGCCTATGCTGATCTGGTGCGACAGGCGAAATCGGCAGGTTGGTATGAGCATAATAAATCGTTTTTGCGGGGGGGGATCTGGAAAAATTTTTTTTCACGCTATCCAGAGTCGAATTGGATGCACAAACGCATGTTATGCCTTTCTGCCCGGTTAGCAGCATTGCCGACAGAGCAGCACTCTGATGTGATGCGGCAAAAATTGTATGCGGCTCAAGCCAATGATGCTTATTGGCATGGTTTGTTTGGCGGCCTGTATCTCCCTCATCTGCGGCGTGCTATATACAATAATATTGTCGAGTTGGAAGCTCTGCTGGATACCTGTGTGCCACGTCCTGCCTTTTATATCGAAGATACTGATCTGGATGGTGTAGAAGAGGCTTATTTGCATAATGGAATACTTCAGACTGTAGTCAAGCTCGATGGCAGTGCGAGTATTTGTGAATTCGACGCTTATTTACTCAAGCATAATTTTGGTGACACGCTGTGCCGCCAAACAGAGCATTATTTCTGCAAAATACAGCTGGATGCATCTGAGATGTCAACGCACGGCAGTGCAGGTATTGCTTCTGCGCATGATCGGATTAATTTCAAACACCAAATTAATCCTTCTGATTTAGAAGTTGACATCCATCCGCAAAATTTATTTCTAGATAGCCTAAATGGAATAACGCTGCCTTATCGACTTGAGTCACATAATGATTATCGTATTCGCTTCCAGTCCATGACTGATCAATGGCAAATAATGAAGGAATTTGAGCTTTCAGGAAATCGTTTATTGGTTACATATGACTTATCGGGTGGCTTAACAGGTCAGCTAGAAATTGAAATAAATTTAGCGATGCCCAGTTGTGATGGCCCCGGGGGGCGTTATATCAGTTTTGGTTCGACTGTGTTGGGTGGCTTTGGGCAATTTCTTAATCTTGCAGATATCACTGAAGTCATAATGGAGGACAGCACGTTGCAGGGAACATTATCATTTAGTACATCTACTCCAATTAGATTGCGTACGCAGCCTCACTTCTCAGTATCTCAATCGGAAGGGGGATATGAAAAGATTATGCAAGCTGTCAAGCTATCATTGATCTGTCCAGTTGCGGTACGGCAACTAATGATCGCGTTGGAAGTCAAGTAAAGGCGTAGTCTAGAACAAGACTAATGGATAACTGATAAAACGGTGGTCTGCGAATAAAAAGATGAAAGAGTGCAGTGATGCAGGCAGGTGTCCAAAGGCTCATAGAGGGAGTGGATTTTGGCGCTGATGTTCGGAATCGCAGTGCTTTGTCAGTAATTATTTGAATTTAAAGGTATATTTTCCTATTTGAGACATTGTTGCTCACTAGATAAATCATTTTTTTTAAAAAAATGATTTAAAAGCTTGACCAGTTAATTATGTGCTGTATAATGCACATCTCTGTTGCTTGAGACGATTTAGAAAAAGCAACAAGCTCTTTAAAAAATTAACAACCAATAAGTGTAGGCGCTTGGTAACGAATAATTAACTTGATTAAATTCAAGTTAATTGCAAGGAATCAACCAAGCAATTAGTTTATAAATGAGTTAATTGTAAACTAAAAGCTGAGCAAAGAATTAAAATTAACTGAAGAGTTTGATCCTGGCTCAGATTGAACGCTGGCGGCATGCCTTACACATGCAAGTCGAACGGCAGCACGAGGGCAACCTTGGTGGCGAGTGGCGAACGGGTGAGTAATACATCGGAACGTGTCTTGAAGTGGGGGATAACGCATCGAAAGATGTGCTAATACCGCATAATCTCTAAGGAGGAAAGCAGGGGATCGCAAGACCTTGTGCTTTTGGAGCGGCCGATGCCTGATTAGCTAGTTGGTGGGGTAAAAGCCTACCAAGGCTACGATCAGTAGCTGGTCTGAGAGGACGGCCAGCCACACTGGGACTGAGACACGGCCCAGACTCCTACGGGAGGCAGCAGTGGGGAATTTTGGACAATGGGCGAAAGCCTGATCCAGCCATGCCGCGTGAGTGAAGAAGGCCTTCGGGTTGTAAAG
>NZ_JAGFJM010000070.1 GCF_024102715.1 Nitrosomonas communis | reverse complement strand
TCTCATGCGTACCGACGAAACTTGGGTTTACATCGCTATGATTCGTATTATGTTGAGGAGACTAGCTTAAAACAGGAGTTTCCAAACAGTTTCTAAGGGAAGGCGCTTTTTGTTTTCTGCCCCGGGGTCATCCGTTGGTAATAGTTACCAGTAATGGCGCCCAAGGTAATGTAGGTAAACAGGCCGAGGTCTTTGTTGCCGGGTAATACCAGCGGAGAAGTGAGGCTTTCCAGCAATTTGTAACGCCCTTGCTCGCCCAGGCCATCTGCATTTACCAGGCGCGAGGTAATTTTATGGGGTGCCGGCTGGTCTTCATCAGGTGGAAACGGTATACCTTGTAATCCCTGCTTCAGCAAATTCATATTGTGAAACGAATAACGATCCCAAGAACTCATGAGGTGATCGCCATAAAGTAAATGTCTGTAGTCGCGCCCGGCCTTGCCCAGAATAGTAACGGTGTAACGACCAGTGTCTTTAAAGCGTTGATCTATAAATTTCTGCAGACTATTTTCGTCTCCCTCCCAGTAACCATACATCACGCAGTTGTGACTAACGGTATGGGGATTAAATGGCTCATTTTCACTGGCATGCTTAGCAGAGATTTTCAGATTGGTCCCTACCAGCTGGCTGGCCGCCAGATCGGTAGAAGCGATTACCTTTTCCCAGGTTTGCAACACGGTGAGCGTGGGTGTGGCGCCGCGTATAGCAAACAGCCTGTTTTCCGGCACATACTGGAATTCGTTCCATTCGATCTGAAACTTGATCATTTCGGCAGGCAGCTCAAAGGTTTCAATCACAAATTCAGTGACGATACCGTAGCTAAAACCGCCGCCACCTTTAATCGCCCACAGCAATTCTCTTTCAGCATGATCTCCGTCCATGCTCACTTTTCGTATGCTGCCATCACCCAGCACTAGCGTGGCACCGACCACACTTTCGCAGCACATGCCATGCTTGCGGGTCCAGGGACCCCAGCCTCCGCCCATGGTGTAACCCGCTATGCCCACTGTGGCGCAGGTGCCATGGGGAATCATCACATCCTTCTTAGCCAGTTGCGTGGTAAGCTCTTTGAAACGTATGCCAGGCTGTATGCGAGCAATCCGGCGTACAGGATCAATTTCTACCTTATCCATTTTTGAGAGGTCAAGCAGAATAGTATCAGTACCTGAGCATTCCCCTTCATGGTCGTGTCCGCCCGAGCGCACGCGCAAAGGCAGGGCATGTTTACTGGTAAATTTGACCGCCACACTTGCCTGCTCGGCAGTAACGCACAGCACAATAGCAGCGGGCATAAACTGAAACCAGCGATTAAAGATCTGGCGATATTGATCGTACTTTTCTTGATTCGCCGAGCAGTTATAAAGAATTTCGGGTACCGGCACTGCAGCGGAGCGATAGGCTGCTCTGAGTTTTTCAACAATGGTGTTCATGTATTTATTAATGAGTTAAAAGTTTTTTATAAGTAAACAATCAAAGCATACCTCTTGGTATGTCGATGGATTATCGGCAACTTAGCCGTAAAACTGATCACTTTGATCTTTTACTTGATCAAGCGTCAGCAGGGTCATGGAAAGATTATAACTTGATGCATATAGCATGTAGCAGCCAATGTCATCATGTATTCATCCCAAAAAGAAGAATTCGGCATGATGCCGAAGCGCCTTGAAAGATATGGCGCAAGTTGGTGACGCAAAGGATGGCATTTCCTCTTACTGCAGCGCTGTTTGTTGGCGCTGATCGAAGCTGTCATAATTAGCTTCCTTGATAGTGAAGAAAATGTGCAATCCATGAGCAAGCAATTTCATTCTCCGCCGGTATCTCGCGTCGCTATATGGGGACTGTCCGCTCTGATCCTGATCGGCCCTGTTGCAGCAGCAGAACTGAAAGATCCCGAACTTTATAAGCAGGAACTGCTGGCCATTGAAAAGCGTCTGGATGCCAAACTGAAAGAACTGGATGAGAAACTGGAACGACTCGAAAAGCTGGAAGCGACTGCCGCAACGCCAGTAATGCCTGACAGCGTACCACAGGTAAAAACTGAAGAGACTAAACCTGTCCAGGCTGCAGAAAAAAAAGAATCTGTCAAGACCGAAGCTAAATCACAGGATCGCTTTGCCAATGTCAGTTACGGCAAAAATGGCTTTGAATTCAGAACCGATAATGACAAATTCTCGCTGGCCATCCAGAACCGGCTGCAAGTCCGGTATGCCAATCCATTTGACAGCGATCCACGTTCTGTCAGTGATCTGGAGCGCGATGAAAGTACTTTCATGATCCGCCGGGCGCGAACCAAGCTCAAAGGGCATGCCTATTGGCCATGGTTGCAATATTATTTGCAGTATGACTGGTCTCAGCCTGTGTTGCGTGATTTAAGTCTGACGATGGATAAATTCAAATGGGCCAAACTGTGGGTTGGTCGCGGTAAAGTCTTCTATAACGATGAACGCGTCAGTTCCTCCGGTAATCAGCAGCTCGTCAACCGTTCGATCGTCAATGATATTTTCACGGTAGACCGGCAGCAGGGCGTGCAGCTATTCGGCAATCTGTTTCCCGGCAGCTGGCACGATATCAGTTATTATACCGGCGTCTTTACCGGTCTGGGTGTAGGCGAACGCAACAATGACGATGATCATATGATGTACTCTGGCAGGCTACAGTGGAACGCGCTTGGTGGAGAAATGCCCTTTTCTCAATCCGATATTGAATTTCATCAAAAACCAGCGCTTAACTTTGCATTTGCCGCTGCCACCAATCGCAGCAGATGCACGGCATTCGAAACCGATAGCAGGAGCTGCCGAGATTTACCTGGCTTCAACCCGGGACAAGATGGACAATACCGCATCAATCAGATGATGGAAGAAGTCCGTTTCAAATGGCAGGGTTTTTCCGTTCAGCACGAAATGCACTGGAAAGAAGTCGTCGATACCCTTAAAAACCAAGGCGATCCCACACGCAAGACCAATCTGATGGGCGGCCTCGTTCAAGCTGGATACTTTCCCCACTACATTTTTCCGATCATACCCAAGAATCTGGAGCTCGCCGGACGGTATGCATTCGTTGATCCTAACGTGAATTTCAATAACGATCGGCAACAGGAAGGCAGCGGCGTCATGACTTATTTCTTTAATGGCCATTTGAATAAAGTGAGTTTTCAAGTCAGCCATCTCACCGTTGGAAACAAATCGAATCAGCGCTACTGGCTACAATGGGATTTCTCGTTTTAATGCATGGGAAAAAACAGTAGAGTAGACTATCCACCTGCTCGCGCACCGAAGTACATGCTCATTCTTTCAATAGCTGCCGCCCGGGCAGTGCGCCTCGTTCTTTAGTACCTTCGATAGGGACTAGCAATTCAATCACTGATCGTTATTTCATCCCCCTCCATCGTAACCTGATACACCGGCTCATCCTTTTTCATGAAAGAAGTGATCTTGCCGATAATCGGGTAACCACCTACCCAGGCCACTACCTTGCCATTTGCGATGTCGAACTTTGAACCGTGGCAGGGACAGGTCACTATCGTCCCCTCTAAGGTGCCATCGCTAAGAGAACACCCCCTGTGAGTACACTTATCCCCAATCGCATAGAAATTTCCACCCACCATGGCGACCAGGATACCTTTTCCTTCTAGCTCCACCCGCTTGGGCTGGCCCTCGCGCAACTGTGATGCTTTCAATGTCGTTTTTGGCATCGCTCCCTCCGATCTTTCGCAAAAGATTGTCTTCTCTTCGACGCATACAGGAAAAAAATAATTGGGCCAGAGCAACTTCATTTTTAACATTACTCTGGTTTAAAATTTTCAAAACCAATCCTACTCTGTTCCCTGCTGATACTAAGGAAGAACAAATGGGCAGACAATAATGCAAATGCATACAATTTTTATCTTTCAGTACCCCTGAACACCCCAAAGAATAGTCATGTGATCTGGCTATGGCATTATTGATATCGGATCATGAAAAAATTCCCCGTCAGGTGATCGAAGCTGTTGCAAAAATTTGAGGCATTGCCTGCCAATGCTTTCTGGCCGTCTGTACTCCTTGAGTCAGAAAGATTGAAGGTGTAATGCACTTGCGGCGCAAGTTCTGTCTCTGTATCATTTTAAACTGAGGTTTTTCATTAAAGTTATTAACTTCAATAAAATCAGAAAATTATCACAATATTCCCTATTGGGAATATCTTAAAAATCAAATAGCCAGGTTTCTGATGGAAAATTTTGGTTAGCTATTGCGTTATTTTCTCATTGAAATTGAGAGGGAAAACAACTAAAGCCTAGCCATTAATAATGGTTAGGAATTCTTTATTTTGTAACGCGGCCAATATTTATTGCTTCAGATTACATTTATTTTTATTACAACGTTTTTTAATAACAAGAGCATTTACAATGAAAAAATTACTTTTTGCTGTTTTGGTTTCCATGGTGTTTGCTAATCATCTTTATGCAAAAGGAGGCAAAAGCAGCGCATCAAAGGGTACATTTAGTTCCAAGAGTTCCAAGCCAAGCAGTTCTCAACCTGCTACCACAACACAAAAGAAAGCTGATACTCAGAACCAGCCGGCACCAGCACCAGCACAAGCACAAAATACAGCGCCTAGCACTCCCGCATCAGCAACCAGCGCAAACACCGCGCCAGCAGCACCTAACGCAGCAGCTGGAAATCCATCCCTCCTTCAATCAGTCATGCCTGCTTTAGTAGGAGGCGCAGTTGGTAGCTATGTCGGCAGCAAATTGGCCGATGACGGAGATAATGAAAAGTCAGCAGAAGGCAATGAAGCTAAGAAGGAAGCAGAGCTTTTAAATCCTTAGAACTGCTTGGCAATTGAGCACCCTGGCGATAAGGTAGCGCTTTTATGCGCTTTATAGTCATTGTCATGACTCAATAAAAAAGCGAAAGAAGCTTATCCAAACCCTGCGTAATGGAGGGCACTTTGGGCTGAGTTTTGATTCATTCAACCGCGCCCATCCACGCCCTCCAGCAACCTGCGGTAGCCTGCGACAGTAGCTTCGACCGAAAACTCGCCCGCACGGGCACGTAAGCGCGCCGCGTCTGGTGGCGCCGCCAGGGTCGCGAGCATCGCAGCTGCCATTACTTCAGGATTGCCGATCGGCACCAGCGGCCCATAGGCACCATCCTGCAGGATCTCGCGCGGGCCGTTCGGACAATCAGTACTGATCACAGGGCAGCCGCTCGCCAGCGCTTCCAGTAGCACGAGCGCAAAGCCCTCCCATGCCGACGACAAGACAAACAACGAAGCGCGGCTCATCCAGACATAGGGATTGTCGACAAAGCCAGGCATGAAGACATCGTCCCGCACGCTGAGCTGATAACAGAGCGTTTCCAGCATTTTACGTTCATTGCCTTCCCCCAGAATGACCAGCCGCAGATCACGCTCCTTGCGCGCAATGGCAAAAGCACGGATAAGGGTGGAAAAATCCTTCTGACGATGCAGACGGCCCACGCCGAGAATGAGTGGATGCGAGCGATCAACAAGCCAGGGGTGCTCGAGCGGCATCTGGCCGGCACGGGTGACCGCTTCCGCATCGACTGGGTTATAGACCAACGTAATCAATTCCTCGGGAAGGTGCGCCGTCCGGGCCAAGTCCTGTGCCACTCCGCGAGATACAGCAGCGATCGCGTCAGCTTCCGGGTAAAAGCGACGAACGAGCTCAGGGTAGGCGCGCCGGAACAGACCGTGGCCGCGCTGCGCCACGACTGACAGCGTATTGTGCTCACTGACCACCAGCCGGGCAGGAATACCAGCAGCAGCGCGCGCGATGATTGCCGCCAGATTGGACTGAGTTCCTGCCGCTAGAATGGCGTCGGGTTTTGCGATCCGCAGATGCGCTATCAGCGCGGACAGACGCCAGAACATATCCGGCTTCAGCGGCGTCAGCAGAGGCAACAGCCGGAGCGCGTCATGTGGATGTGCCTTGAGCAAGGTAGCAGCACTAGAAAACGCATCGCTGTGCGGCAGACAGCAAACGCTCACGCCCGGGGGCAGCTTAGCGTTTATTCCTGCATCATGACCCGTCAACACCTCCACTTGGACGCCACTCTTGGCAAAGGCTTCGGCCAGCAGCAAAACGATACGCTGCATGCCGCCACCCTCGAGTGTACGCACAATCAAGGCAAGCGAAGAAATATTGAGAAAAGCTTTGGTGTCAGGCCTTACATTTGACATTCCAGCTTTCTCTTTTCCGCCAGTTTCACTGCCCGGCTCACGGTGGCGTAGCTCACACCAAAATATTCGCCCACTTGTGCCAACGTATAATGTCCACTTAAATAAGCTTGAGCCATGCTTTCATCGCGAGTCTGATATCGTTCGGCAAAGTAACTCAATGGTTTTACAGGAGCCCGTTTTTGCTTTCTGGGTATATCTTTGAGTGATTGTTCAGGATTGAGTTTGCGTTGCATGTCATTGACAAAATCATCACTACCCAGATAAATCTGATTCTTCAGCTGTTGCCAGGGGGAAGATCGTCCTTTACCGGCTTGAACAAAATCACGGTAGCGTTGCTGAGCGACGCTCTTTCTTTCGTCAAATCCGGCGAGTATCCATTTGCTTGTTAAGCAGGCATCGGCTTCTTCATAGCCAGCCGTTGCGCGATAGCTGCTCCAGCGCCATGCCTTGGCATTGCGCACCATCCGCGCCCGCACCGGATTTAGGACAATGTAACGTGCCAATTCCAGCAGATAGGCATCCTTCTGCACCAGGATGGCTTTGAAACGGCCCTGAAACACGTGACCGACGCGCTGATGCCGCCGATTGAAATATTGCGTGTAAGTGCCGTTGAGATACTTCATGCCCTTGGATAGGGTGGGCGAATTGGTTTCAATCATCAAGTGATAGTGATTGTCCATCAGGCAATAGGCATGACAATCCCAGTCATAACGAGTGACCGTATTCTGTAGCAACGTCAAAAACTGCTGACGATCAGCATCATCGCCATAGATATCTTCCCGCGCGTTGCCACGTCCCGTTACATGATACAGCGCTCCGGCAAATTCAATGCGTAATGGTCTTACCATTTGCACATCCTTGGTAAATTTAAAGTTATTGCAGATTAAAATACCAAGATAATTATGTCAATTGTAAGGCCTGACCCCAAATTTCCGCAGATCACGTTTTCCTCGAAATTTTTGACTAAAACCGGTAGACGGCGGCAACTCCCGTTTGCGTCGGCATCCGTTCGGCAGGCACAATCACTACTTGCCCCTTGCTCTCCAAGACCAACTCCGCCAGATCATCGAGTACGTCGTCAACGTGTGCGCTGGCAGCATCGTCCAATTCAATTGAGCTGGACTCCGGCAGCACACGCCCGGGAATATGTCGGTCTGCATCCACCAACAGCGTAGCTACGCGCCCCCCTGCTGCGGCTTGCGCAATCTCCTCCAAGTCCTCCGTGCCGAGCTCCCTTGATTTCGCGATTTCGAACATTTCCACCAAGCCGGCCAGTCGCGCCAGATAATGAGGTTCGATAACGCGCCAGGCCTGTTGGCGAAGAGCATCGACTGACAAGGCGTCAGGATGGATCTCCACTCCCTCGGGCAACAGGAAAGGGTTACGGCTGATGCGCCGGAATTCCGCTTGATGTTCGGGCAGTGCGGCTAACAGCAGAGGCAGGCCCGAAGGGCGAGAGTAATTTTTCAGGATAGCACGGTCTACGAGGCGAAAGAATTTTTCGGTTTCATTTTCCACTATTTCCGCCTTGGCCGACTCCGACCTTACTTTCGCTCCCGCGACGCCTGCACGATAGTTCCAGGTTGACACCATACGCTCCTTCCCCTCCCCGAGCGACATTCCCTCGATCATCTGAAGAACGTCAGGAGACAGCTCAATCTCATCCAGAACATCGCGATTCCCCTCGAAACCCCTGATCTCCTGACGGCTGAGTCCAAGAATCTGGTACCGTCCCGCTGACTGCAGAATACGCAATAGTGGTTTGATATGGAAGCTTTCCGCCACTACGAATAATTCACGGACCGGCCGCTGTAACCTGTACACGCGGAAGATGCCGGGGGCGCCGAGTACTGCCAGGCCATCCAGCGTATGGTTCCAGAAATCAGGATCGGCAGCCAGTTTTTGGAATGGCTCAAGCAGCGGTTGAATGTCCCTGTTCGAATATTTTTCCCGCAAGGATTCTTCTATCGACTTGATGAGGTTCCGGAAACGGATAGGATCTTGCTGATTATCAGGGTGAGACCGATGGGTGGGTTGATAAACTGAGAGGCATGGCCCCTCAGGAGAAGCAAGAATACCGCTTGCATAATCACTGGCAAGTGAGTCCATTGAATGACCTCCTCTGTGTAAAGAAAAGAGCTTCCCCTTGAATCGTAAGCATAGAGTATAGGAAAAATAAACGTGCTTTTTCCTAGAGGATCAAAGTACAGAAAATTCGATAACGTGTCAAATACACTGCCAAATGATCAAGAATTCACAAACTCTGTGTCTGATTGTCCGCAAAACGTATTGATTTTGAGTGCTTTTTTGTCCTTAGGGTAAATAGTGCCCAAGGGGAAACGTTAGCTCGACAAAGAAGAGCGCTGAGAAAGATGTGATTGGAATTAGACGAAATCGAAAAGATCCTGGACTTGCGCAGGAGAACGTGGCTGTGCGCGAAGGAAGTTAACAGGGTCAGGCCTTACAATTCACATTCTTACTCCCTCCTTTCCACTCACTTGATCAGCCAAATCACAACCACGTAACTTCCACCAAGATATTCATCCACCTCTCTATGCCAAATGTATACTTCTCGTGAGTCAAAAATTGGTTTAAGTTAGTGCAGTATAGCCATGAATATATTAGAATTTTGATATGTCATCACGTTACCGGCTCACTGCACAAGAAATTGCCGATTTAGAATCAGCGCAC
>NZ_JAGFJM010000056.1 GCF_024102715.1 Nitrosomonas communis | reverse complement strand
ACTCCCGTGATGTCACCACTGGCCGTTATATAAGCGTCCCCAGGTAGACAATTAATGTGTGCGGGAGGTCTAGGGCCTTTATCCATCGGAAATATACGGCCGGATAGGCTGCGGCAGGTTTGAGAAGTCCTGCTGTCCAGCGTGCTGACCCATCTCACGCCCTTGATAATGTCGCTATTTCTCTCCCATGTGGCCTGCCTGGATTGACTGGATACATGCTGCAACGCTGTCCTGGTGATGATGTCAGCATCGCGTTTTGATAGTGCCATTAGGCCATCTGAAAACTTTGCCTTTGCTGTGCCCCTGATCCTGTTGATCACCTGCTGCGTAGTCTGCCCTTGAGCAAACCCGAGCCTTATTGCACCTTCTACGCGCCTGATGGTGTTATCAGGTAGTTGCTCGAAGAATTGATCAAGCAGCGCCCCACCATCAATCCCGTTAACTGACAATGGCCTGGTGAATACCGCAGCAGCAATCTGCCCTTCTGTGGGCAAGATAAACTCACGGTTGATGACTACGCGATCCAGCGCCTTCTTTTCAAACTCCGCTTCATACTTTCCGACTTCAACCAGGTTTGTTTTCCATTCTGAGTGATAGTCCTGATAGATTTCCTTGATGATCTCTCGAACAAGATCAAGCTGTTTCTCAAGCCGCGCACGGGTAAACAGCGTGATATCTGACCTGGACAGCTGCTTTATTAAATCCTCGTTAAGCAGCTTGAGGAAATTGTCGAACGATTTGACCTCATGGCTTTTGAGTTTCTCGTAATGCACAGCGTGTCTTGTTGCTATCTCGATGAGTTCAGCTGATGCGGTGGCCATCTTTTTTTATTCTGAGTAACTACCGCAAAACAAAAGTATTAACATTACCACCAGTCCAGCAGTCTCTTTTAATTGTGGCTTTAACCGCGCCCTCTGCATGATACCCAGCGTCCATAAAAGCCAGTGCAAAATGACTGCCAGATCCGATAGCATACGAGTTTTCCCTCCTTAAAGGAGATTTCCAACAAACACCTTTGTCATCGACGGATGATCTATATAAAACTCCGTCATGCAAAGCAATGCTCTCAACGTCCAGGCTGACGTTATTATTTGGTTTTCCAAAATACGCATCAATGAACGCAGGGTAATCAGACACAGTGCCACTCATGAAAAATATAACCCCATCTACTTCTATTTTCTTATCAAAATCATCATCGTAGATAAGATTCCCCACCATCAGCCTTGAGTCATACGCAATTATTCCATTCTTATAAGCTATCGTTGTCATTCTTTTCTTCCGGGTAATATTCACATTCCACCGCTATCGGCTGTCCCCATTTAAATCGAACTGAAAATTCGGCACATTCATTTGGAATGGATAATTTTTCTTTTAAGAAATCCACCACTTCTTTGCCTTTTCCTTCATGAGTAAACAACATAAATTACTCCTCACCCAAATTGACCATTGCCTCGCTACTCACATTAAGTTCATCCTGAAAATCCTCCAGCGTCTTCTCCTTGTCTGTCAGATCACGTTTCTTGAGGTAATCATGATAATCAGCCGCAGGAATCGCGCCCTGCACAAAACCTTCAATCATTACGCGCAGCTCATTGGCATCCATTTGATGCGTCACGAAGTCCATCGTTGTTTTGTAATAAGCTTTATTTGTGTCTGCGTTCATGTAGCGCCCGCACCAGCCGATTGCTCTTGTGTAGGCTTCAGATAGATTGCTTGAAATGAGGGACAATGTGCTATGCTGCACCTCTTGATCGCCTGATACCTCGGTAGCGGTTCTCGCCTGACCTGATGGCTTAAGCAGTCTAGCCCCAAGCATAATCATCTGATCAATTTTATCCAGCATCGCTTGCCGCACCATTGGATTCGGTGGGGCCGATGCAAAATTAAACTGCTCGCCACTCGGCACACCGAGAAGATTTCTTGAGCCTACATACATATTGTTATGTTGCAACATATCGATATGATCTTGAGTAATGCCGCTCATCCACGGTTGCGCCTGCCCGGTGTACCATACGCTGTCCTCATAATCCGCGCTGTTTCGATACAGGCCGATATTCAAATCAGTCATGCCCAGCATCGCCGGATTGTCTACGGAGGAATCATTGTCCTCGGATCCTGCAAAAGTGAAGGGGATTTCATCCCAAGTATTGCCGTTGCCATCGGTAGGCGTGAATGCATCCATCACAATCCATTCATCTTTGTCGTTCTTTTGCCAAAGCCGCTCGCTATAAACACCGCCCTCCAGAAACATCTCGCGGATGGTGTCTTTATACTCGATCTTGTAACCGTCATCGCCAACAACCTCGGTTTTATCCATTATCACAACAAGAGACAGAACGGATTTTGCGCCTATATTTGTTCTGCGCCAGTTGATTATCTGCCTTGCGTCATGGCTTTGGATTGTAGCGAATACGCGCCCCTCATTTATATCTGCCATGCTCGCGCCGCGCTCTGTTCGCGGAAAGCTCACGGACAGCCCGGCCCTGGATACACGGATTAAATCAAGCGCCACTTTCTGCGATTGCTGATAGATGCTATTCCCCGATCCATCGCAGTTAGTCTTGATGTACTCAAGTTGAGCAGGCAACTCTAATTCAGGCCATTTTGCAAACAGCATGGAAAGCATCCCTACGACAGTGTGCTGCGTCACCGGGTGAAAGATCGCCCTCTTTCTGTATTGCTCGTTGCGTTGCCTGTTTTCATCGCTTAGGTCTTGCGGGTTCAGCGTAATCAGGTAATCAGCCACGTTTTCAATCTTGCTGATATCGCTGATCTTCTGCCATATCGGAAAATATTTATTGTATTCAGGGTGCTTGAAGTCTATCGCCATG
>NZ_JAGFJM010000142.1 GCF_024102715.1 Nitrosomonas communis | reverse complement strand
CTCTCATGGTCTCTGTCTAGCATTCGACTAAACTACTCCTTTTTTTGTTCCAGCTGAAAACTTCAACTCCCTTTGCTGGCTACACTCTACAGGCTAGTCACCTTAATCACTTTAGTCAAGTGGTTTTCCATATTTACAGGAGGGGATTTTACAAAAACAAATAAAATATATTGCTACTTCAATAGTTTGAGCGAACGATAAATTATCATTCCAAGATTTAAAATTTACTCAACTGGAATCTAGTTTTTGGGTACTATTTCACAAAATAACTATCTATAGTTTCAGAATTATGCAAAATTATTTGAAAGATGAGATATTTCTTGCTACCTTCTAGTTAATTACAGGCGTTTCTAGCTTAAAATAATATTAAAATAAACTCGATAATTTGTATCCTTTCATGTGGCGGTTACTTTTTATTAGAAAATCATTAACGTGCACCCGAAACCCTTCATTAAAATCATAATTTAGCGTTTAGCGATTAAATAGCAACTATTAGTTTTTGATTTTGATCTACTTATTTTTATCTAGAAAATGAATGAGCGGATAGCCTTACATCCACTTAACGATAAAATTGCTGCAGCTGTTGCTCTCCTAAAGGCAGGCAAAAACGTAGCTTTTCCAACGGAAACTGTTTACGGACTCGGCGCGGATATTACTAACCCATCAGCGATAAATCGTATTTATGAAATAAAAAGACGCCCAACCAATCATCCCCTTATCGTTCATTTCGCTGAAATGAATCAATTAGAGTACTGGGCAACTGATGTTCCTGAGCCAGCCAAACAATTAGCCGAGCATTTCTGGCCTGGCCCTCTTACTTTAATTTTGCCCAGAAGCCCACATGTGCCACTTAGCGTAACAGGGGGTCAAAACACTGTTGGCTTGCGTATTCCGGACCATCCGATCGCGCTTGCGTTACTAAAAGCACTCGGTGCAGGTAAAGCCCTTGTCGCACCTTCAGCCAATCGCTTTGGCCGACTAAGCCCAACTTCGGCAAGTCATGTGCATGAAGAATTCGGTCATGAAGTAAGCATGATTTTGGATGGAGGCCCCTGCAAAGTTGGCTTAGAAAGTACCATTGTTGGCTTTTATCATTCGACAGCCATACTTTTACGGCCCGGCGGCATCCCCGTAACATCACTTGAAGAGATACTAAAACAAAAAGTTATCGTGCAAAAAGCTCAAAATATAACTTTACGCGCTCCTGGCACACTATCTTCTCATTACGCCCCTGTAACACCTCTTGAAGTGTGGCCATCCGAATCAATTCAACAACGTGCGCAAGAATTGAGTAAGAAGGGATTACGGATTGCTCTGGTCACATGGTCTACTCCTGATTACTTTTCCCAAGATTCAAATGAAAATATTCATCATTTTTTAATGCCTGCAGACTCTATTGAATATGGCCATCATTTGTATGCAACTCTTCGCCAACTTGATCAGAAAGGTTTTTCTCGATTACTGGCAGAAGCACCTCCCGATGATCCTGCATGGTTAACTATTTCTGATCGTTTGCAACGCGCTAGTTTTTCTACAGCTATTCACTAATGAAAAAAAATAATAATACGTCACTTTCTGCTGTACTATTTGATGTTGATGGCACTCTCGCTGATACTGAGCGAGACGGTCATCGCCCCGCCTTTAACGCCGCATTCAAAGAATTTGGTCTTAACTGGAATTGGGATGTCGAACTTTACAGTGAGTTACTCCAAGTTACTGGTGGTAAAGAACGTATCCGATATTACATGGAAAAATACGTACCCAATGCCTTAAATAAAGATAATTTATCTAGCTGGATCGCTGAGCTACATAAAACCAAGACCAAATATTTTCTTGACTTATTAGCAAAAGGCTGCATACCTCTGCGGCCCGGTGTTGCACGGCTAATTCATGAATTACGAGAAAAAGAAATAAAAATAGCCATTGCTACAACCACGACACCAGAAAATGTTACTTCTTTATTAAAATTTACATTAGGCGAAGAGTCTCTTAGCTGGTTTGATGTCATCGGTGCAGGAGATGTCGTACCTCAAAAAAAACCCGCTCCAGATATCTATAACTGGGTACTCGAAAAACTTGGATTACCACCTCAACAATGTATTGCGATTGAGGATTCAGAAAATGGTTTAAAATCTTCTCGCTCAGCGGGTATTAAAACTATTATCACAGTAAGCGAATACACACATTCACAAAATTTCAATGGTGCAGCAATGGTTTTAACTGATTTGGGAGAACCAACTAGATTGGCTTCCATCATTTCAGGGAATATCCCCAATCTCAATAATGGCTGGCTAGATGCTTCAACCTTAGTAACTTTAATAGAATCTAACGATCAGCAAATTCTATAAGCTCAATCCGGTAATAATTTTATATAATTCAGAAAAAGGGAGATGAGACTATCATCGCCCTACATGTTATCATTGCGCGGTTTACTTGCTTTCAAGCAGGTGCGGATTTAATCGCCCCATAATATCGCGTTGTTGTACGGCGCACTCAATAATATACTCGGAACAAACTGGAATTGCCGTTGCGCCTCCCCCTGCACTAACTGATAGATAAAGCAAGCAAGCCTCTTAAGACAGCAACCTGCACTTCAACAAGGAAAGTGTCGGTATGAGCATTAATCTCTACCATCTCTATAGCACAATGTCTTGTCAAATTTATACCGCGTCTCGTCCTGCAGACTCATGAACCCGCTACTGCTTTTTTGTCACGCAGCAATATGGATTTTGTAAAGGCCGGCTAAGAACCTGTTCAGAGTCCTCTGATTTGACAGAAAAAATGTAATACTTGCAAGATGAGAACACATTATCCAGCGATATCAGTCGCGAACAGTTTGAGCAGATCCGCCCACTGCTGGAAAGTGCGCGCAAGAAGACTAGTCCACGTCGAATCGATTTGTACAAAGTATTTTGTGCGGCGCTGTATTTAGTCGGCCCTGCAAAACTCACCCGGCCGCTAATATAATTTTAGCATGCCGAGTATTCACATCAACAGTTACAAGTTCGCTCCTTATAGGATTGGCCAACTGAATCAATAAAAGGCGCAAAAAAGCCACCTTCAGTCCCAGGCGA
>NZ_JAGFJM010000130.1 GCF_024102715.1 Nitrosomonas communis | reverse complement strand
AAAAAGTCACATTTCAGATGCTATATCGGCTCGTAGAGACGCTCTTTCAAAAAAGATAAATGTCACCCATGAAAGAATATTGACAGAGATGGCAAGACTAGCGTTCTTTGATATACGAAACATGATGGACGATGAAGGAAAACCAATCCCAATTTACAAACTGTCAGATGATGCAGCTGCAGCGATTAACGGCATAGATATAGTGACAGCCGGAAATACCGAAGTTGGTATAGGCCAGATCATGAAATACAAGATCCCGGATAAGAATAAAGCCCTGGAGAATTTGGCGAAAATACTGGGGCATTTTGATAACAAAAAGAACATGGATCAATGGGATTCAATCCCTAAATTCAATGTAATCATTGAAGAAAAGAATGCAAGAAGAGATTGATATACGGACAACAGTAAACAGTCCGCAGATTGAATTCCTTAATCTAAAAAATAAATTTAAAGCATTCGTCAGCGGGTACGGTGGCGGGAAAACCTACGTGGGCTCAATTGGTCTATGCAAACATTTCATGCAGTACAGCAGGATAAATGCTGGTTATTTTGCCCCAACATATCCAATGATCAGGGATATTTTTTATCCGACTATTGAGGAAGTGGCATCCATTTTTTGCATGGAGACAAAGATCAACCAGGCTAACAAAGAAGTTTCTCTAAGTGTGAGAGGAAACTACATAGGAACTATTCTCTGTCGGTCCATGGATAACCCAGGATCGATTATCGGATTCAAAATCGGCCATGCATTGATTGATGAGTTTGACGTTCTGCCACTGGACAAAGCCATGATGGCTTGGCGGAAGATCATGGCCAGGATGCGTTACAAGGTGGATGGCCTCAGGAATGGCATTGATGTAACGACCACGCCGGAAGGATTCATGGCGACTCACAAGATATTCGTCGAGGATATCCAGAATAAGCCTGAATTGGAAAAAAATTACGGCATCGTGCAAGCCAGCACTTACGACAATGAAATGAATCTGCCTGATGACTACATCCCTTCCCTGCTTGAGGCGTATCCGGAAGAATTGATCTCTGCTTATCTGCATGGCCAGTTTGTGAATCTCAAATCCGGGACTGTCTATAGAAGCTACAATCGTACCGCTCACAATAGCACAGAGACGATTCGCGACAAGGAAACATTGCGCATCGGTATGGACTTCAATGTGCAGCATATGGCTGCGTCAGTATTTGTCGAAAGGAAAAACGGATGGCATGCCGTAGCGGAACTGAAGGATGTGTTCGATACGCCGGATATGGCCAGAATCATTAAAGAACGCTGGAAGGATAAGGGTCACCGGATCATCGTCTACCCGGATGCATCGGGCGGCAGCAGGAAGTCAGCAGACGCGTCTATTTCTGATCTATCAATCCTTCGTCAGGCCGGATTCGAGATCAGGGCGAACAAGTCAAATCCTGCTGTCAAAGATCGGATTAATTCAGTTAATAAACAGTTCCAGCTCAATAAGATCTGGGTGAACGCCAAGGAGTGCAAAACGATAGCAAGCTGCCTTGAGAAACAGGCGTATGACAGCAATGGAGAGCCAGATAAGAAAAGCGGCTTCGATCATCAGTGCGATTCATTTTCATATCCGATTGCGTATGAATTCCCCATTAATAAACCCGTTCTGGTTACAGGCATTGGATCAGCGAGGTAAACACAATGGCAATTGATTTTCGGCATCCTGAGTATGACAAGTATTTGCCAGTCTGGCAGGAGATCAATGATATATCCAAGATGGAGAATGTCGAAAAATATCTTTTAACCCTCAATCCTCATGATACGAGTCCAGAAAACAGGCAAAGGAACGAACAATATCGGGCGCGAGCGATTTTCAATCCAGTACTCCAGCATACAGTGGAAGGAATGAACTCCATGCTGTTTTCAAAATGGCCTGAATTGGAAGTTCCAGCGCAACTTGAATATCATAAGATCAACTGTGATGGATCTGGTAACAGTATTTATCAGCAGTCTCAGCAAGTGTCGCTTGATTTGATCAGAACGAGTAGAGCCGGTTTGGCAGTCGGGTTTCCGCGCACTGACGGCACTGTATCGATGGCGGATATATCGAGCGGGAATATATTTGCTTCTATTCAAAGATACGATGCCAGGCAGATTATCAACTGGCGGAAAACCAACATCGGATACAGGTCAGTATTGTCTCTGGTTGTGCTGCTGGAGAGCTATCAGGAACTAGGATCAGATGGCTACAGTTTCGAGGAAAAACAGCAGATCAAGGAAATGTTTATTCGGTATGGTAAATATTCCGAGAGACTGTGGCGGCAGAACAAAAAAGGCGAATGGGAAGTGTTCGATGAATATTCTCCGCTTGATGGATCTGGCAATTACTGGGAAGAAATCCCGTTCACCTTCGTCGGAGCAGAAAATAATGATGTCTCGGTGAACAACCCCAAAATGAAGGGATTATCAAAACTGAATATCGGTTTGTATCGGAACAGTGCTGATTATGAGGATAACGTCTGGTTTGTGGGACAAACACAGCCATGGATGAGCGGGATCACTCAAGAGCATATCAACATGCTCAAAGAAAATAATATGTATGTGGGTTCCAGGAACCTGCTGGGGGTTCCTCAAGGAGAAACATTCGGATTTGCTTCTGCGCCGCATAATCCATTGATCAGACAAGCCATGCTAGACAAGATCGATCAAATGGTGATGCTGGGGGCAAGGCTTTTAATGGTAACAGCTTCTAACCGTACAGCCACCGAAGTGGAAGGCGAAAGAGAGGTACAGCACAGCACCTTATCTTTGATCTCAAGTAACTTAAGCGAGGCGTACACAAAAGCCATTCAGTGGTGCGGTCGGTACATGAATGCCAATACTGATGATGCTTACTACAAGACCACAATGGACTTTAAAACGCACAGCATGGATGCAAATGAGTTAAGAGCGATCATGGAGGGCTTCATTCAGGGGGCGATCCCAGTATCAGATTTCCATGACTATCTGAAGAAGCGCGATCTGACGGATAAGGAAAAAACACTCGAGCAGTTCCAGGAAGAACTGAATGTCGTCAGGGGTATCCCTGATTTTGAGGTGGCATAAAGGTGGCATCCCCGTCTCCTGATCTGATCGAAATAGCGACACGTCATCAAGTATTCTACGAGCGCTTAAAGTCACATGAGGTTAAATCATTCGACAACTTCCTGAGTGAACTCGATGCGGATCTGAGAAAGCTTCTTTCCCGTTCGGATATTACGTCATTCACCCGATCCCGGCTGGAAAAACAGCTTGCGCTCGTCAGAGAGATCATAGCCGGAACCTATGCGGATTATGAGAGCGTCTGGCGGGATAGCATCACACAGTCTGCACTGTATGAAGCGCAGTTTGAGAAAAAGGCGCTGGATAAAGTGGTTATCAGACGTGAATTTGTCCTGCCGACCGAATTGCAGATCGGCACAGCGGTATTCAGCAGGCCGTTAGCCGTTGAGGGGATCAATGGCGGTGCTCTGCTTGATCAGTTCTTTAGGCAATTGCCAGATAACACCACCAGGCGGATAGAGGGCGCAATCAGGCTAGGATTCGCTCAAGGCCAGACCAATCAGCAGATCATCAATCGGATACGAGGGACTGCCAGGGCCGGATACACGGACGGCATTCTTGCCATTTCCAGACGTGATGCAGATATCATCACCAGGACGGCATTGCAGCATGCATCAAGTCAGGCCAGACAATCCACCTGGGAGCGTAACCGAGACATCATTAAGGGTGTGAAGATTGTTGCAACATTGGATAACAGAACCAGCGCAATTTGCCGGTCTATGTCAGGGATGATTTTTAAGATTGATGAAGGGCCAAGGCCGCCATTTCACATTCGTTGCCGCACTACGACCGTGTCTGTTCTTGATGATCGCTTTGCAGCATTGCGGGAAGGCGCTACCCAAGCAGCACGTGGTGAAGATGGGAAAGTGGTCAGCGTAGATGCAGAACTTAACTATTACGACTGGCTGAAACAGCAGCCGGCAGATTTCCAGGATTCCGTTATCGGCAAAACAAGAGGAAAGCTGCTTCGTGACGGTGGATTGAGTATGGAGCGTTTCTCAGAACTGCAGCTGAACAAGAACTTTGAGCCAATGACGCTCGAACAGATGAAACGGATTGAGTCAAAAGCTTTTGAACGCGCGGGAATTTAATATCTTTAACAAGGAGCAGAAATGAATAGATTCAAATGGTATCTGATGGACACTGAAAATGGTGGAGCCGGAAGCGCTGGTGGAAATGGCGGTGATGGTTCTTCGGGAGATGGTGATCAAAAACCTGCTGCTATCGATCCAGCTGAGTATGAGAGTCTAAAAACGCAGCTTGCATCGTTCCAGGAGTCAATTGCCAAGCTTGAATCGAATAACAAAGCACTGATGCAGGAGAAGGTTGAGGCAAAGAAAGCTGCCGAGAAAGCGGCAATGGATGCAGCTAAGAAATCGGGTGACGTTGAAGCGGTTGAAAAATCCTGGAATGAGAAATATACCGCACTGGAATCAATTCTGAACGAAACATCGCAACGTTATGAACGAATGATCCAGAATCTTACGGTGGGTGCAACGGCTTCCAGACTTGCGGCAGACCTTGCTATCCAGGGCAGCGCAGACGTATTGCTTCCGCATATTTCCGCCAGGCTGGCAGTCGAGATTAAAGACGACAAACCGCTAGTGAGAGTGCTGGATAAAGACGGAAAACCCAGCGCGATGTCGATTAAAGAATTGCAGGCTGAATTTGCGGCCAATCCATCCTTTGCACCAATCATCGCCGGAAGTAAAGCAAGCGGTTCAGGGTTTAACAACAACCGCGCCAATTGGAGTGGCGGTGATGGCAATAGAATTATCACGCGTACCGAATTCTCAGCAATGAACCAGGCTGAAAGACAGAAAATCGCGCCACTGCTTCGAAAAGGAGAGGTTAAGCTGGTGGAGGCTTAAGCGAAAAATTTGATTAATAAGCCAACTGTTCCAACGTGATCCCCATGGCGGCCGCTGCTTTCTCCAGTGTTTTTTTACGGGGACGCTTGGCCGCCTCGATCTGTGCATAGCCCGCCTGTGTAATGCCCATGCGGCTGGCTATTTCCTCTTGAGTCAGCATCAAGTATTCACGCCAGGCTTGCAGCATGGGCTGCCCATCAACTGCTGCGCTGACGACGGCATGCGGTACGCCATCTTTAGGGACGAATGCCTGAGTGCGTACAAAATCCTTATAAGGAATGACAGCAAAAGCGGGATGCCCGTCTGCATCATTGATAATTTGATAGTTAGTAAGTCGTTCCATCGCGTTTTTTCACCTCATGAATATCGACAATATGAATCTCGCCATCAAAGTTAAAGAAAACCCGGTAATTACCTACACGTAAACGGTATTGGTATTGATGGTTGGTTAACTTTTTAACCTGATTGCAATCAGGAAACACAATCAGTTTTTCTTCAACCGCGTCACGAATGGTCTGCGCTGGACGGGATTTTGCCGTAGCTTTTCTCCGTTCCGGGTGAGAAAAAGGTGGCAATAAGTTTTATGCGTATTGATATGTCAGAAACATTCTGATATGTTATGAAAAAAGTGTGATTCCCGTTTGCACGGGATAGCACCGGGTAAGCGCCCTGGGTAAATCAATTTTTGCTTGGGGCGTTTTTATTTTATGCGCCTCAGAAATCACATGAGGACATGAAATGGCAGCAGTTACTTTAACACTCACAAACTTAATCCCGACGATTTACGAAGCAATGGATATTGTTGCACGTGAACGTGTAGGGCTTATCCCCGCTGTATCTCGCAATTCTAATGCTGAGCGCGCAGCAAAAGATCAATCTATCCTGTCACCTGTGGTCGGAACGATGGCTGCTGAGGATCTGGAAGTGGACAATGTCTCTTCTTCCGCTCCTAATCAGACTATTTCAAACGTTGAGCTGAAGATCACCAAATCCCGATCTGTTCCGTTCGGTATCAATGCTGAACAGCAACGCGGATTGATTAATGCTGGTACCTATGCAACGATCAATCGTGATCGTATTGCGCAGGCTATTCGCACTTTGACCAATGAGATCGAATCTGATCTGGCCGGGTTACACATTCACGCATCTCGTGCAGTGGGTACCTATAATGCTGTCCCGTTTGCCACTGCAGCTGATTTGACAGATTTTGCCAATATGGCGGAAGTGTTAGAAGAAAATGGTGCGCCTAGCCAAGATTGGCATGTTGGACTTGGTTCTCGCGCAATGAACAACCTGCGCGGTAAGCAATCTTCCCTATTCAAAGTGAATGAGGCTGGTACCGATGAATTGCTGCGTGACGGTACGCTTGGGGTAGTTGAAAACTTCAACATTCACCCATCCAAGCAGATCAAGCGTGCGGTAACGATTGGTACGGCTGCAGACGCGACGACGAATACAACCGGATATGCTATCGGAGAAACTGAAATTACCCTGGCATCTGCTGGCACCGGATCAATTCTGGCTGGGGACATTATTACCTTTGCAGGTGATCCGCATCAGTATGTCGTGAAAGTAGGTGATGCGCAGGTATCGAACGGCGGAACGATCACTCTGGCTGAACCCGGTTTGCAACAAGCGATTCCCGCTGCTGCGACGAATATTACGGTTGTGGGTGCAACC
>NZ_JAGFJM010000128.1 GCF_024102715.1 Nitrosomonas communis | reverse complement strand
TTCTTGCGCTCAAACAATGGCGTGGTATTGCCACCCGCTATGCCAAGAACCTCTCTTCATTCATCGCCATCGTCCAGATTCGTTGTCTCGCACTATGGCTCAAAGTCTCGTGACGACACTATCTAGTAACGCGAAACAAATACATTTTATTTAAGTATTTTACGATTATCGCCAGCTAAAAGCTGGCGATGAGTATTTGATAGCCTACTTAAAGTGAATAACAAGTTTTATATTGTTAATCACTTCTCACAAAACCATCTTGTATTAGTAGTAGTATTGCAGTGTTCTAGGCAGACTGAATGTTGGATGCTTGCTTGCCTTTGGGCCCTTGTGTAACTTCGAAGCTCACTTTCTGGCCTTCCTTAAGAGTTTTAAAGCCTGTCATATTGATTGCTGAGAAATGTGCAAACAAATCTTCGCTACCATCATCAGGTGTAATAAAACCAAACCCTTTGGAATCATTGAACCATTTTACTGTACCTGTTGCCATTTTTACTTCCTATTAAAAAAACTGGGCCGGAAACCCTAATACTATTTGAATTTCAAGACCGCAAACGGCTCTAACCAGTACTGCAGAGAACTTGAAGCCAAACGCCAGTTGCTGTTTTACGCAAATTTTTGGCTCAAGTCAAGCTGTCGTGTAAATTTTAAGATAGCATTTTTTGTAAAATGGGATGATATGTTTTAAGGCGCTTGAAAATTTTGTAGGAATCGTCAAATATGATAAAAAGAAATTGTTTATTTTATTGCTCGCGCTTTTCTTTTTAAATTAATTAGGTGGGTCATGGTAACAAAGAATCGTGAGAATGGAGTGCTGGAGGAAAATAAAAATAAAATTAAGATACCTCCCTTGTACAAAGTTATGTTATTAAATGATGACTTCACTCCCATGGATTTTGTCGTGGTAGTGCTGCAAACCTTCTTTTTTATGAATCAAGAAAAGGCAACTCAGATTATGCTAAAAATTCATACGGAAGGAGTAGGTATTTGTGGTATTTATCCAAGTGATATAGCAATGACTAAAGTCCAGCAGGTAAATGAATTTTCTAGACAAAATCAGCACCCATTAATGTGTGTTATGGAGAAAAACTGACATGATCGCACAAGAATTAGAAGTAAGTTTACATATGGCATTTGTGGAGTCACGCTAGAAGCGTCACGAATTCATCACTGTAGAACATCTATTACTCGCCTTGCTTGATAATCCTAGCGCAGCAGAAGTATTAATTGCTTGTGCGATTGATATTGAGGAGTTACGAGTCTTGCTTCAGGATCATATCAATCGCCATACCCCTATTGTAAGTGGTCATGGAGAGGTAGACACTCAACCGACGCTCGGTTTTCAACGTGTGATTCAGCGCGCAATATTACATGTTCAATCTTCCGGAAAAAAAGAAGTCACCGGAGCCAATGTTTTGGTAGCAATTTTTGGTGAAAAAGATTCTCATGCGGTTTATTTTCTGCAGCAGAAGGGTGTAACACGATTGGATGTAGTAAATTACATTTCACATAAGATTTGTAAAGTATCGCAGAATAATGAGCATAATAAGATTGAAGATGAAAATGACAGTGAGCAGCAACAAAACGCGACTAATACCCTTGAGAGCTACACCATTAATCTAAATAATTTAGCAATGGCAAATCGGATTGATCCTCTTATTGGGCGCGAGAAGGAAGTAGAGCGGGTTATCCAGACTTTATGTCGTCGCAGAAAAAACAATCCATTGCTGGTGGGTGAGGCTGGTGTTGGTAAAACAGCCATTGCAGAGGGGTTAGCCAGAAGGATTACTGAAGGCGATGTGCCGGAAGTGCTGGCAAATCATCAGGTTTATGCGCTAGATATGGGAGCATTGCTAGCAGGCACAAAGTATCGTGGTGATTTTGAGCAGCGTTTCAAAGCTGTATTAAAACAGTTAGTTGATAATCCAAAGGCTATTCTATTCATAGATGAAATTCATACTTTGATCGGTGCAGGGGCTGCATCGGGCGGTACGTTGGATGCTTCTAATTTACTAAAACCCATGTTGAGCGCTGGCCGCCTAAAGTGTATTGGTGCTACTACCTATAATGAATATAGAGGAATTTTCGAGAAAGACCATGCACTATCCCGGCGCTTCCAGAAAATTGAAGTTTCTGAGCCGAGTATTGAGGAGACAATAGCTATTCTGCGAGGCCTGAAATCTCGTTATGAGAAGCATCATAATGTTAAATATACTACCGTGGCACTCACTGCTGCCGCAGAATTATCCGCTCGCTTTATTAGTGATCGGCACCTGCCTGACAAAGCAATTGATGTCATTGACGAAGCTGGGGCGGCGCAGCGTATTTTGCCAAAATCAAAGCAGCGTAGAGTTATTGGTCGGCATGAGATCGAAGAAATTATCGCCAAGATTGCCCGTGTGCCTTCACAAAGCGTTTCGAGTGATGATCGTAATAAACTGAAAACGCTCGATCGTGATTTGAAATCTATTGTTTTCGGGCAAGATGCGGCTATTGATGCACTCGCAGCGGCTATCAAGATGTCTAGAAGTGGTTTGGGAAATCCGCAAAAACCCATTGGCTCTTTTCTTTTTTCTGGCCCAACCGGGGTAGGGAAAACCGAAGTGGCGCGTCAACTTGCCTATACGATGGGCGTGCCGCTGCATCGTTTTGATATGTCTGAGTATATGGAGCGCCATGCCGTTTCGCGGCTGATTGGGGCCCCTCCTGGGTATGTTGGCTTTGAGCAGGGCGGATTGCTGACTGAAACGATTATCAAGCAACCTCATTCAGTTTTATTGCTTGATGAAATAGAGAAAGCGCATGCCGATATATACAATATTCTATTGCAAGTAATGGACCACGGTACATTAACAGATAATAACGGGCGTAAGGCAGATTTCCGTAACGTGATTATCATTATGACGACGAATGCAGGAGCGGAGTCATTAGCCAAATCTACTATTGGATTTGCCAAATCTGCCAGGGCAGGCGATGAAATGACTGAAATAAAACGCATGTTCACTCCTGAATTTCGTAACCGGTTAGATGCCATCATTTCTTTCGCACCATTGAGCAAAGAGATCATTTTGCGTGTCACGGATAAGTTTTTGATGCAGCTCGAGGCGCAGCTGCAGGAGAAAAAGGTAGAAGCTGTCTTTACTGAAAATTTACGTAACTATTTGGCTGAACATGGTTTTGATCCACTCATGGGTGCGCGCCCCATGGCACGCCTCATTCAGGATATGATTCGCAGTGCCTTAGCAGATGAATTACTTTTTGGGCGACTCAGTAATGGAGGTAAAGTGACGGTAGATATTAATCATGATGGAAAGGTAATGCTTCATTTCGAAGATGTTGTGAGCAACGTTGTTTGAATGCAAGGGTCGTCAAAGGCGTTAAAAGCAGTCACTAGTGCAGAGATAAAGAGAGAGAATCTCATTTGCTGTCATAGTGGTTACGCTGTGATTTTCATATAAATTATTAGTTGTCTTGGAAGGCACCTGCTTGACTACTCTGCCGGTGTTCTCAAGGCATCGGAACCTTCTTTGCTGGTCAATTCCAGTTGATGAGTATGATGTTATTACTATTATCCATAATTGATACTCATTAACTGTATACGACATCACCTTATATGCTGCTACCATTCTAAATGGTAGAATGCATTATTTTAAATATCTAAATTTTTCAAAGAGTAAATGCTGTCATGTTTTCCTATAAAAAAACGATAGAAAGCGTCGATCCAGATTTGTGGCAAGCAATTAAAGGTGAGATGCAGCGACAGGAAGATCATATTGAATTGATTGCTTCTGAGAATTATGCGAGCCCCGCAGTGCTTCAAGCACAAGGATCAGTTCTTACTAATAAATATGCAGAAGGCTATCCCGGCAAACGTTATTATGGCGGTTGCAAGTATGTCGATAAAGTAGAACAACTTGCTATTGATCGTTTAAAAGCATTATTTAATGCTGAATATGTCAATGTGCAGCCACATTCTGGTTCCCAGGCTAATGCAGCAGTATATTTGTCTGCATTAAAACCTGGTGATACTCTTCTAGGGATGTCACTTGCACATGGTGGGCATCTCACTCACGGTGCTTCAGTTAATCTAAGCGGTAAAATTTTCAATTCTGTGGCTTATGGCCTTGATCCCGAGACTGAAGAAATTGACTACCAAGAAGTGGAGCGGTTGGCGCATGAACATCGACCGAAGATGATTGTTGCTGGGGCTTCTTCATATGCAAGAGTAATTAATTGGAAACATTTTCGTAAAATAGCTGATGAGGTTGGTGCTTATTTATTTGTGGATATGGCACATTATGCAGGATTGATCGCTGCTGGCTTCTATCCTAATCCAGTGGGGATTGCTGATTTTGTTACCAGTACTACCCATAAAACACTGCGCGGTCCTCGAGGTGGCGTTATTATGGCCAGGCAGGAGTTTGAGAAAACGCTTAATTCGGCAGTTTTTCCTCAAATTCAGGGTGGCCCACTCATGCATGTCATAGCGGCTAAGGCAGTCGCTTTTAAAGAAGCAGCGAGTAAGGAATTCAGAGACTATCAGCAGCAAGTTATCGAGAATGCGCGAGTCATGGCAAAAGTGTTGCAAAATCGTGGCTTGCGTATTGTTTCTGGGCACACTGATTGTCATATGTTCTTGGTGGATCTTCGTGCCAAAAATTTGACAGGCAAGGAAGCAGAAGAAGCCCTGGAAGCCGCTCATATCACTGTTAACAAGAATGCTATTCCTAATGATCCGCAAAAGCCCTTTGTAACGAGCGGCATACGAATTGGTACGCCAGCAGTAACGACGCGTGGTTTCAAAGAAATTGAATCTGAGCAACTGGCAAATTTGATTGCAGATGTGCTGGATTCCCCAAGTGATTCGACGGTTCTGACTCATGTTGCGCAAGAAGCAAAGATGTTGTGTACAAAATATCCAGTATATGGAAACTAACATTCCTGTGCGGATAAGGATCTCTAGTGAGTTGAAGTCTGATGATATGTATGGATTGTAGTGAGATAGTAAAAAGCTTAGCTTAACCGATGTTAAATAATGAGATGTCCTTTCTGTAACGCTGAAGATACCAGTGTAATTAATTCTCGCGTCAGCGAAGAAGGAGATCGTGTTCGTCGGCGGCGACATTGTATGTCTTGTGGCAAACGTTTTACTACCTATGAAACAGTAGAGCTACGTTTGCCGCAAGTAGTTAAGCGAAATGGTAATCGCGTAGAATTTAATCGAAATAAACTTCTCACTGGTTTCTTGCGTGCGCTGCATAAGCGCCCAGTTCCAACTGAATATGTGGATGCAGCTATTGATCGTATTGTTCAGAAGTTGCTGAATTTGGGTGTGAGGGAAATATCTTCACGCAGTATTGGTGAATTAGTGATGCAGGAGCTTTATAAACTAGATAAAGTAGCATATATACGCTTTGCTTCTGTATACAAGAGTTTTCAGGATGTCGGTGACTTTCAAGAGGTAATCAAGGAAGTTCAGGATCTACAATAAGCTTATCTCAACCAATTCAAGATTGGCTTTTTCAACAGGATCGGAATTGCTAGATTAAGGCAGTATATATATTCAGGGCCTGTCCGTGCTCAAAGATTTCCCACTTTTTTCATTAGCTGATTATACTTTTATGTCGCAAGCATTAAAGCTTGCGGAAAAGGGTTTATATACCACCAGTCCAAATCCCCGGGTTGGGTGTGTCATTGTTAAAGATGATCGAGTAATAGCCAGTGGATGGCATGAACGTGCCGGCCAGCCGCATGCTGAAATCAATGCGCTTAATTCGGCGAATGAGGAAACAAAAAATGCTACCGTTTATGTGACATTGGAGCCGTGCAGTCACTATGGACGCACACCTCCTTGTGCACAGGCGCTAATCAATGCACGTGTGGCTAGAGTCATTATAGCAATGCTGGATCCTAATCCTTTGGTAGCGGGAGAGGGGATGGCAATGCTAAGACAGGCGGGCATTGTGGTGCAATCCGGTTTATTGGAGGCCCAAGCAAGAGCTCTTAATATTGGCTTTATTTCTCGCATGATTCGCCAGAGACCATGGGTGAGATTAAAAATAGCTGCAAGCCTGGATGGAAAGACTGCATTGAGAAATGGTGAAAGTCAATGGATAACCAGCGAAGCAGCCCGTTTGGATGGACATCGATTACGTGCAATTTCTTGTGCAATTTTAACGGGCAGTGGCACGCTAAAGAGAGATGATCCACAGTTGACGGTCCGCCATGTCAAGACCTCTCGGCAACCATTGCGTATCGTAATTGATAGCCGGCTTGAAATATCAACCAAAGCAAAGCTGCTGCATGGTGAGAAAGTATTGATTTTTACGGCTCAACCAGATGAGAGCCGGATAAAGTTACTGGAAGATAAGGGAGTGCAAGTATTTATCATGCCAGGCGCTGGCGGCAAAGTCGATCTGGCCCAAATGATGGCTAAGTTAGCAGAGTTCGAGATCAATGAGGTGCTAGTGGAGGCAGGGAGTACTTTGAGTGGTGCAATGGTGCAAGATGGATTGGCTGATGAGTTGGTCGTCTATCTTGCGCCCTATGTACTTGGTGACAAAGCGCAAGGAATGTTGAATTTACCGATATTGACTAGCTTATCCCATAAGCGGCAACTTCAATTAATTGATCTTCGTATGATTGGGGCAGATATTCGGGTAACCGCAAGATTTTCTAGTTTTGAATAACACAACCCGCCCGCTAAATTGGTTTCTTGGCGAGCTTGCGTTGGAGTGTCCTGCGGTGCATGTTAAGAATTCTTGCAGTAACTGAAATATTATTATTATTTTCAGCTAAGATGCGATGAATATATTCCCATTCCAATCGCCCAACTGTTAACGGATGCGCACTGATCGGTACCTCGGTATCACCTGTGGTACGCTCAAAAGCTGCCATAATATCATTAACATCTACTGGTTTGGCGAGATAATGCGTTGCGCCAAGCTTAATCGCTTCGACTGCTGTGGCAATGCTGGCATAACCAGTTAGCATGACGATACGAGTTCCAGGATCCAGTCGCTTGATTTTATCAACGAGTATTAAACCAGATTCATCTGATAATTTGAGATCAATGATCGCATATTCAGGCATGACCGATTCAATCTTTTCCAGGGCAGATGTGATGGTGTGTGCGTAGCTGACATCAAACCCTCGTTTGCTCATTGCTTTAGAAAGCACATCGCAGAAAACAGTATCATCATCGACTATGAGCAAGCTTGGATGCTCGGGGGGTTCATTCATGAGATTCATCTTTTTTCTGAACAAGTGGAGGTGTGGTTAGATAGTTTGGGGAAATCAAAGGAAGCGTAACATGGATACAGGCCCCCCCCTCTGGATGATTAAACAAACGGACATTTCCACCAAAGCGTTCAATATTTGCATTTGCGAGAAATAAGCCGATGCCAAACCCTTGACCTGGTGCTTTGGTAGTAAAAAAGGCTTCTCCTGCGCGTTGGGCGGCTTCTCCAGTCAGGCCTTTACCGTCATCATGAATTTCCAGATCCAAAGTATGTTGATCCCAATGACTTTTGATTCTGACTTGATCGATAGAGGCATCCGCAGCATTGTTCAATAAATTTAGAATGGATTGACTCAGTAATTGTGTATTCATGATAAGGGGAGCAGGCTGTACACCATGCCATTGATAACTGAATTTGGTCGAAGGACGAATGAGCTGCCATTTATCGAGTACTTGCGTTAGAAAATAATCGACCGACTGGCTGTTGCCATCTTCTGTCCGGGCTTGCCCTGCATTAGCGAGTAATTGCGTCAGGGTTTGCTTGCAGTGAGCGATTTGACTACGCAAGATGCTGATATTATTTTGGAATTCTTCGTTCTTCGGGTATTCTTGTTGCAGTTCACCAGCAATAACCGCCATGGTTGAGAGGGGGGTGCCCAATTCATGGGCAGCTCCTGCAGCCAGCGTACCCAGTGCGATGATTTGTTCGTTGCGTAATGCTTGTTCTCGCGCCTGAGCGAGATCGTTATCACGCTCGCGAATGGAAACGCTCATTTTGACCACAAACCAGGCAATCAAGACGGTACTTAATACGAAAGTGAGCCACATACCCGACACATGCAAATTAAACTCCATAGCATGAGTGCTATGATCATCGGAGTGGTCATGCGGCAACGGGATATATTCGAACAGAAGTATGGTGTAACAGGTGATTGTGATGCCTGCAATTGCCCAGGTGTAACGCCATGGCAGGATTGCTGCCGCAATGGTAAGAGGCAGCAGGTAAAGCGAAATGAAAGGATTCGTTGAGCCGCCACTGAAATAAAGCAAAGCGGTCAAAGCAAAAATATCGACCAGCAATTGTGCAAAAAGCTCAGGATTCGAAACGGGAAACGTATGATGAAGGCGAATCCAGGTAAAAAAATTGAAAATGGTGAGTATGACAACTACGATTGTCATTTCAGTCCAGGGAACATCCAGTTCAATGACCGAATATACCAAAGAGAACAGAATGCATTCCACAACAATAGCGATACTTCTTAAAAGAAATAGGCGTTGCAGGTTTTTACCAAGCGGTGACTGATGGAAAATGTTAAACATCAAGATTACTTATGCTGTATTTCGCTTTTCACTTAATAACATTAGCGTAAATTAGCAATTTAGACCATGTGACAAATTGTCACACCTTAGACCTCGTATGCTGCGAGTTGCTCAAAAATCCCGATAAATGAATGCGCTGCTGTGGCTAGCGTTTATTTTGGTATGGTATCTGTCAATGGTGACTGTCCAGAGATTTCATCAGCTTCTCGTGGATTCCCTCAAAGCCACCATTACTCATGATGAGAATATGATCGCCAGAACGGCAAGTGATAGTAATAGCCTCGATCAACGATACCAGCTCGTTATATGAGCTTACTTTTTCTCCCAAAGTGCTCAATGCTGCTTGTACGTCCCAATCTGCGTGATTGGCGTAACAAAAAATTTGATCTGCTATAGCAAGACTTGCAGCCAGACTATCTTTCCAAACGCCCATTTTCATTGTGTTGGAGCGTGGTTCCAGGACAGCGATGATCCGTGCATTACCCACTTTGTGACGCAAGCCGCTTAATGTTGTTTTGATGGCTGTGGGGTGATGCGCAAAGTCGTCGTACACGGTGATGCCGTTAATAACGCCCCGTATTTCCATTCGCCGTTTGACATTTTTGAATTGAGACAATGCTGTAATCGCGATAGCGGGCGGAATACCCGCATGCCGCGCTGCAGCAATTGCAGCTAGCGCATTCATACGATTATGTTCTCCCAATAAATCCCATTGCAGTGTCCCATGAGACTGCTCTTGGAAAACGATTTCCACGTGTTGCGCAGTGAGCGTTCTAGTTTGCCAACCATCATTTACGCCAAATTTCTCTACAGGTGTCCAGCAGCCCTGAGAAAGTACCTGCTGCAAGTTTTTCTCAAGACCATTGGACACAATGAGTCCATTGCCAGGAATGGTTCTCACAAGATGATGAAATTGCCGTTGAATTGCCGTTAGATCAGTAAAAATATCAGCATGATCAAATTCAAGGTTATTCAATACTGCAGTTCTAGGGTGATAATGGATGAACTTGGAGCGTTTATCGAAAAAAGCCGTATCGTACTCGTCAGCCTCGATCACAAAAAATGATGAGGGTTCCTGATAATCTGATTGATGTTTGCTTTTTCCGCCTAGGCGCGCGGAGATTCCAAAATTTTCTGGTATGCCGCCAATGAGAAAGCCTGGGGCTAGCTCGGCGTATTCCAATATCCATGCAAGCATTGAGCTGGTCGTTGTTTTGCCATGAGTGCCTGCAACTGCTAGCACCCACTTGTTTCTCAGAATATGCTCTGAAAGCCACTGCGGGCCAGAAGTGTAAGGCAAATTTCTGTTTAGAATTTCTTCCATTAAGGGATTGCCGCGGGTAATGGCGTTGCCGATTACAAACAAATCTGGCTTGAGTTGAATCTGCTGTGGCGCGTAACCTTCCATCAATTCAATTCCCTGCGAAACTAGCTGCGTACTCATAGGTGGATAAACGTTGGCATCACAGCCTGTGACTTTAAAACCAGATGCGCGCGCCAGTACAGCAAGACCGCCCATGAATGTACCGCAAATACCGAGGATATGAATATGCACCGTAAACCTTCTCGAAGAAATATTGATAGATTGTTTGATTGAATTGCTAGTTCATTGCCATAAAGCTTGAATTATACTTGTTAAGCGCGCCAGGGAAGATGTTAGCGGATTAGTTTCTAGCGACTAAGAGCATTTTTATCAAGTAGGTTTTTGCAAATAATAGTCATTAAGCCGACTCTAAAACAATAGCTCAGAGTTAGTGGTTCATCATCAAATGCGATTATCAACTTATTGTGGGCGTTTTGCACCTTCACCGACAGGTCTCTTACATTTTGGTTCGCTGGTAACAGCCGTAGCAAGTTATCTGGAAGCAAGATCGCACAACGGTAAATGGTTGGTCAGGATTGAAGATTTGGATTCAACGCGCGTGGTGCCAGATTCATCGCGGAAAATATTGCATGCATTAGAATTATTTGGAATGTACTGGGATGATGAGGTAATTTATCAAAGTCAGCGTTCTGCCACTTACCAGAACGTGCTCACTAAACTCAGGAAGCTGGGGGTGATTTATCCTTGTATTTGTTCCCGCAGGGAAATTAATGATTCTGCGCTGATAGGTATTGAAGGACCTGTTTATCCTGGAAATTGCCGTAATGGCCTGCCTATCTCTCATGCCGGTCGTCATTCTGCGCTGCGAGTCAGAACTGAAAATAGCCTGGTTGAATTTATGGATGGTTTGCAAGGAAATGTTCGTCAATGTGTGGAAAGTGAGATCGGCGATTTTGTGTTGCGTCGGGCTGATGGTATTTTTACCTATCAATTGGCAGTAGTGGTGGATGATACCTGGCAAGGGATTACTCATATTGTACGGGGCGCAGATTTACTCCATTCGACGCCACGTCAGATTTATCTGCAGAAACTGCTGGGATATGCAATTCCCGCCTATCTGCACCTGCCTGTGGTTGTAAATGAGCATGGAGAGAAGCTGAGTAAGCAGACTCGGGCCGCACCTATTGATCTGACTAATCCATTGCCGCAACTGGTTGCAACACTGCATGTTCTTGGCCAGAACCCGCCTCATGAGTTGATCGGTGGCGATATGACTTCATTCTGGCAGTGGGCGCTAGCAAATTGGCAAGCAGAAAAAATACCCAGAAAAAGCCATTTCTTCTTGAAAGAGACATGATGCGAGTAATTCATGCTACGCTACCTAGGCATGAGATCAATCATACAATGTAGGTAGATGATTTAAATTTTATAGAAAAAATAAGGAGAGTCTGTGGCTTTTCTGCCATTTTATGTACCTGGCCACAAATCGCTGGAAATTGTCATTGTAGGTGGAGGTTATGCCGGTATCGCTGCACTGACAACGCTGCAGCGATACATGCCAGATGCTAAAATCACGATTGTTGATCCGAGAACGCACCACCTCAAGATCACGCACTTGCAGGAAACGTTTCGTTATCCTTTGTCTGATTTGCTGGTACCCTTTCCACAGCTGGAACAACGCTTTGGTTGCCGTCATGTTTGCGCTGAACTCTCGCTTGAGGAAGCAACTCTGCAACAATGGCAGAACGATAAATGTATAACATTTGTTGATCATGCATTGCCGTTTGACTATCTTCTGATTGCATCAGGTGCGCCCGCAAGGGATGTAATTCGTAATACAGACTGTATCCTCAGCTTGAACGATTTTATGGTAACGGCTGGTTCAGAATTGCTAAGCCAACATTTGGTTGCGGAGAGCGGCAGGAAAGACCCGATTTCTATCATTGGTGGAGGGGCCACCGGCATACAGTTTCTGTTTGAAATCGCGTATTTTCTACAACGTCACAAAATTGAAAACAAGCTCCGCCTGATTGAAAGCGGGGATCGAGTGCTCAAACAGTTCCCTGAAGGCTTTGCTCACTATACGCAATCCCGTATGACTGATCTTGAAATTGATTTTTATCCAGACACGTATTTCCGGGGACAACAGGACAACGTCATTCTGCTGGAAGAAAAAAATAGCGGCAAACGCTATGAACTTCCTTCCAGTCTTTCAATATCATTTTCTGGAAAAAAGATAGAGAAACAGTTTACTGCCAATGCTTTCGGACAAGTCATCGTTAATCATGAACCGTTAACGCATGTTTTTGTTGCGGGTGATTGTTCAATTTACCAGTCTTTTGGCTCTAATGCGATGACAGCACAGTCGGCAGTACGGAAAGGAAAGCTCGCTGCACGCAATATTTTACGGCACTCAGGGCTGCTTAAAATACTTGAGCCCTATATACACCACGATATAGGATATGTAGTCAGCCTGGGGTCGACAGATGCGGTTGGCTGGCTAGCTCTGGAAAATAATATAGTTACCGGTATTGCGGCTTATGTCATCAAAGAAATTGTAGAGGCACAATATGATTTGTTGTTGACAGGAATAGATACATATCTGATTTGAAATATCGATATGCAGGAGGCTGTAATATGTTTAATTTGTTTAGTGATAAACCGGTTGTAGGCAAGGCGAGTATCATGATTCGGAAGCCTGATGAACATGTTTTCAACTTTATCGGCACTGACCTGCTTACTAACTATCCCAGATGGTCACCAGAAGTGCGTGAGCTGGAGAAATTGACCGATGGTCCGCTCGGATTGGGAACTTTATGCCGTCAAGTACGGGTTGATCAAGGGAATCGCTCGGAATCCACCTTTAAGATTGTTATCTTTGAGCCTCATATGCGTATCCGTTTTGATGGTGTGTCTAATCCCTTTCGCTGCGATTATGTATTGGAATCAGCCGATCCGGCATTTACTCAAATTACATTCATTTTCGAACTACTTAGCCTTGAGTTGCATATGAGAGCTTTTGAGAAGCTTATCCGTATAGCTATTCAGGATGGCGCAGAAAGGACGGTCAGAAACATCAAGAAATTGATTGAGGCCGAGCAGATTTGATTGACTTTGTGGTTAGCAAGTCATAATTTTTGATAACTATCCAGATGGATTATTAATTTATCACTGGAAAAAATTTTGGAGAAAAAAATGGATTTTATCGTTGAGAAAGACCCTGGATTGATTCCACAAGTATTGTCCAAAATTCTCGATTCATGTGTTAATGGCGTTACACTGGCTGATCCTGATCAGGAGGATTTACCGCTGGTTTATGTTAATAAAGCATTTGAGACCATAACAGGTTATACGCAAGAAGAAACCATAGGAAAAAATTGTCGGTTTTTGCAGGGAACTGATCGTGACCAGAAAGAGCGCTATCAATTGAAGGAAGCCATTGAGAATAAAAAACCTATTGAGATCACGCTCAGGAATTACAAAAAAAATGGTGAAATGTTCTATAACCATTTGGTGATTACACCGCTATTTGATTCCAACGGCAATGTGCTCTATTACCTGGGTGTGCAATATGACGTGACACAGCAGCGGCGCGCTGAGGAAGAGATCAAGCGATTAACCGAAAAGCTTGCAGCTTTAACGAAATAGTTAACCCAAATTGTGGGTTCTGCTGGTAAAACTGACCTTAAAAAGGTATCATTCCCAACGGCTTAAATTCTACTGTGGCCGAAAGTCAAATGATACAGAAGGAAATGATTTTTTAGTTGATATCATTTACCCTTGACTCTGTATAGTCAGTTACCGGAAGCGTGGCAGAGTGGTCGATTGCACCGGTCTTGAAAACCGGCAACGGGCAACCGTTCGTGAGTTCGAATCTCACCGCTTCCGCCATTGATGACAAGATAAGTATTTGATTTATAGTAATAAAAACAATATTAATCTTGTCGGGTTCTTGCCGTAGTTCTTACTTCAAGAATTTTTACCCCTCCCGTAAGGCATTTTCT
>NZ_JAGFJM010000126.1 GCF_024102715.1 Nitrosomonas communis | reverse complement strand
TTCTTGCGCTCAAACAATGGCGTGGTATTGCCACCCGCTATGCCAAGAACCTCTCTTCATTCATCGCCATCGTCCAGATTCGTTGTCTCGCACTATGGCTCAAAGTCTCGTGACGACACTATCTAGTCGAGAAGGTTTTTATTCTTGATTTATTCTCTTACCTATTTGCAGCTATATAGTGATGGAATGCCAGCTCAGAAAAAAGCGTTTTAAGCGTTTTTATGGATATATGAATAGGATGATAAGGGTAGCTATCTGATACCTGCGTTAAACATGCGTTAAATCAAGCGACATTCATATCACAACGATGAGAAATATTCAAACAGTATCGCTTCGCGCGTGATTGATTAACGGCAGACAAACAATTTGTACCAAATAACGTGCAAATTTTTATTGAAGCGTTAAAAAATCAGAATCGGGGGCAACCATGCTTCCCTGCATGACTGTGGACGATTCCGAGCACATGGCAGCATATCGCTTCCCGGAATATGCATCATGATCCAAGGCAAACCATATAGGGAGTGGAGAGTGAGCACCATGGAGTTGCTCACAATCAATCATAAGCCTTTTTTTACTTATGGTTTGCCTATCTCAGCAAAGAAATTCCGTCGCTTATGATTGATGAAACCTTGATTTGATTACTGGCTTAAGATTTGAGTATCAGGCTCTGGCCAGATTTGTTTTGTCATTTCATCTTTCAATTGAGCCAGAACTTCCGGGTCAATACGAAAATCAGCATTCATGATTTCTTCGCGGATGAAATGCTCTAATTTCCACCGGTAGCCCGTCTGCCAGTAAGCTACATAGGCTTTCATGATGAGTTGCAGGATGGTGGAATGCGCCCTTATTTCCTGGATCAGTTGCCCTTTCTGGGTTGTCCAGATATCTACTTCAGCCAGGTAAACCTCATTATGCAATTCTGGTAGCTTTGACTTGATATCATTAATTGCTCGCTCGATATTTTTAAGCAAGATTTTCATATCACTTTCATTTTTTCGAGCCTTTTCAACACTGTCCCGAGCTTTCTCCAGGCTCTCTTTGGTTAACGCTTTAGAGACCTGTTGTTCAGCGCTATTCACATGAGTAGCAAACATGCGCATCTTTTCTTTCAATTCATTTTCACGTACTTGCAGATTGTTCAATTCATCGATGGCATCCGCTTGTTTCTGTTTTGCTTGCTGATGAACTTTGATTAATTTTTCCATTGAGGACTCCTGATATGGTTAATGCGGTTATCTATTCAGTGTGTTCTATATGATCGTTAACAATCATTCTGATGCTACGTTGGGTCATGTCATATTTGATGGCTGCGGTTTTTGTACTCATGCCACCAGCTAGATCATTGATGATTGCCTGGCGGCGCTTTGCCACCTCCAGGCTTGATAGCTTGGGGATATCCAAGGCTTCACCTCGGTAGTGATGAATGATCTTTTCTGCCAAGATTTCCCCGACAACGACACCCAGGCGCTGGCGTGATCGTTCACTGTCTGCTATCGGCAGGCGTGTACCGCCAAATACCATGCATAGCCGGGTAAAGGCTTCATCACCAATGAGGTTTAAGATTTCTTGCGCGGTAGAATTATTTTTTATGGACATATCAGCAAACTGGAACAAAAAGAGGAAACACTTCCCTATATTGCCCTGCTGCTGAATTTAACTTAAGGAGGATATAGTTCAGCCATAAAGATTGACTGAAATCAGTATAGATTGAGAGTACGCAATCAACTCCATGCGGCTACCACTTACCTTCTACGGGGCTGCATAAAATGGTTGGTTGCGTATTTTCATTGCTTGAACAAAAGGTGCGGGTGGTGGGGCCCCCCGCTCCGGTTTCCCGGCAACCCCACATATCGCTCCGGCATTGCTGCCGTGCTACGGCCGGGGGAATATCACCGTGTCACACCCGCTTATTGCTAGTGTAATACAATTACTTCAAAAATTGGAAGGAACAAAACCGGTGCCGGATTCGAACCGGATCATGGCGGCATAGCCCCCAACCATTCCCATTGGAAACAACCGGCTTTGCTCCTTTTAACAACAACGGGTGGGAGGCCGGACATCCCTCCATCCATCAGTGCGCTTGCACTCAAGCCTGTGGACTCCGCATTTCCACAGCTCACCCGTTTTTAAATTTTATACTCTATTCCAGATTTGTTTTAACACTTTTTATGATGAGCCTGATTGTTCTGTTCTGCATCTTTTTGTTCTCTCGCCTTAAAGGCAATTTCTGACGCTTCAGAGCTGGTCGTCATCAAATTGTTACCTAACATATTTAGCAAATAACCCAATCCCTCCACGGTATGTTCCTTCAGATCATCGTATCTTATTCCTATCATCAGCTCACCCAATGAACATAGCGCATTACTGGCATACTCAAAGTCTCTTGCTATTTTATGGTAGCTTTCTGGCGTGCCGGGGATATTTTCAGGAGGATACTTAACGTGAACGATGTTATCGGTTTGATGATCATTATTACTCATGCTTTGTCCTCTTGCTCCCTATCCAAAGAGTTAAAATTTCTTACCTCCCGCTCTTCGATCTCTGCTGCTGCGATATTTTCGATTTCATCAGCAATAAAGACCATAGCATCCATCAGATCCAGTACGATATTTTGGAAACGGTTTTCATTGGTCGGCTTATCCCCTGAGAGAATAACGTTAGCCGCAAGCGCTAATGAGCTGAGCCAGCTTGCTTTGCATTGAATATCGATAATGCTGTTTTTATCCATGCTCCACCTCGCTTTCTGTATAAGTTCGGCCTTGTATCCAGTATTGCCATAAGGATTCTTCGCATTCATTTTGATAAATGCAGAGTTTCCCGCGCAGTTTTGGCCCTACTTTGTGAGGATGAATGGCCATGAGCCATGCAGCGAGTTTCCGTAATGGCAGGCATGTCATGATATATTTCTGCTCGATATGCAGCTGGAGGCTTTTGACCAGTCTACCTTATCAGATACGACCTTATATGTGATACGAACCGGCGTAGTAAGATTTTGCTGATGGTGGTGATTATTAAGGGGTGTTGCTGCTGGTTTTTATTCTTCATTTTTCTTCTTTTGATTTTCTATAAGTTGTTTTTCTTGTGGCTCTACTCTTGCCATAACGCGCTCTAATGACCAATACAGGAGTATGGGCGCAATAATTAGTACGGCTAATGAAAACCATAACTTTATAGGTACGGTTTTTGTTGATTTGGTATGAATTGAAGCCGATTCATACAGCTTGAAAGATTCCTTAGGTATTTTGTAAGTTCGTTTAACCGCTTCAAGCTTGGATGTTGATGTCTAAGCCGTGATGGTGATACATCCTTAAGCCTAATATTAAATAGAAAATTGAAGTATAGAAAAGTAGCCGGCAGATTTTCAGAATACTCATCTCGTCTTTTCTAATTTTAAATTGTGTTTAAGCATACTGCACTTTTTCCGATATTTCTTAAACGAGAATAAAAATTGCTTAAAGACATGAATGAAACAATTCTGTATTCTGATTGGAAATTTTCTGATCCGGAATGGGCTTCGCCTAATTGCACGCCTGATAGCATTATAATGTTTGTTGCTTCTTGTGGTTCGCTGCAGTTTTATTGTGGCATTACTCAGCGGGTAATTAATGATTATTTTAAAACAGCTGAGAACTCGCGCGAAATTGCCATGCATGCTTATAAAAAACATGCTGACCGTATTCATACAGTTGCAGTAAAACTTATTAAAGATGGAACTGTATATGTTAATGGTCTTTATCTGATTACTTCTGAGTTAGCCCGTTACTATCGCCTTTAGAAAGATATTGCAAGACCAATTGACACTAATATGCGTAAGCACGGCAAGTGAGGAACAGAGTGTAGCCAATACCCAGACACGAATCGGTAGATGCCCACTTCCTGCGTAACGAAATCAGACTTGATCAGCGGTTGAGTGTATAGTCCAAGGGCTTTGGCTGAACCACCACCATTTGCAGTTTGTAAGCAGGTTTGTGTTAGTCCAGTCATTTCGTGATAATGCGCGTTATTATCGATCTCAGTTGATCAATGGTCGCTGCTATGAAAGTTTTTCAATTTTTAAAAGTACTTGCGAAGCTTTTTTCACAACACCAGCTGCTTATAAAGCAGAATTATGTACTTATGTATACTTGCTAGCACCTGAATGTCAAAATTTTATGTATGATAAATATATTACTCTAAATCAGAGAGAAAGAAAGATAGACTCCTAGTATAATAGGTAAATATGCTTGTTATATACATTCGTAGTTTTTTATGATGAGTGATAATATCCTTTGATAAATTAAAGAATGATGAAACCTCCTGTTTGCATAGCAGTCACAGGTGCAGCCGGTCAAATTGGCTATAACTTGTTATTCCGAATTGCAGCTGGCGATATGCTTGGTGATGATCAACCCATTATTCTCCATTTGCTTGATATTGCTGAGTCCCAGCATATCCTTGATGGTGTAGTAATGGAGTTATACGACTGCGCTTTTCCACTTCTAAGAAAAGTCATCACAACCACTGATCCATTAATTGCTTTCAACATGGTAGATATTGCCATTCTAGTTGGCGCTCGCCCTCGGTCTAAAGGAATGGAGCGCAAAGATCTGCTCACAGCAAACGCAGAAATATTCAGCGTTCAAGGTAAAGCACTAAATAAAGTTGCCAAACGTGATGTGAAAGTATTGATTGTTGGCAATCCAGCCAATACCAATGCTTATATTGCAATGCGAAATGCCCCAGATCTCCCTTTAAGCAATTTTACCGCTATGCTTAGACTCGATCATAACCGTGCACTGTATCAAGTGGCGACAAAATTAGGTGAACCCATATTTAAAATTAGAAAAATGATTATTTGGGGTAATCATTCTTCTACTCAATATCCCGATCTTAGTCATGCAGAAATTGATGATAAGAAAGTCATAAATCTTATAGATGATCCGACTTGGATAGAGGATTATTTTATTCCTACTGTGCAGAAACGAGGGGCCGCAATAATTGAAGCAAGAGGATTATCGAGTGCAGCTAGCGCTGCTAATGCAATTATTAACCATGTACATGACTGGATAATTGGGACAAAAGAGAATGACTGGGTATCAATGGGAATTCCTTCTGATGGAAGTTATGGAATTCCCGAGGGCGTAATCTATGGCTTTCCCGTTACATGCCGGAATGGTGTATATACGATAGTTCAAGAATTAGAAATAAGTGAAATTTCTAAAACAAAAATGCTTACAACATACAAAGAGCTTCTAGAAGAAAAAAATTCAATTAAACATTTGTTGATATAAAATCTATTTCATCTCTTTAATTCTTTAATAAAAGAAAGAACTTCCTCAGCATGATTAGGTACCTTAACACCACGCCACTCTTTTCGTATTATTCCGTTTGTATCGATGGCAAAGGTACTGCGTTCTATGCCACGTACTTGTTTGCCATACATATTTTTCATTTTAATAACACCGTAAAGTTCACATACAGATTCATCGGCATCACTAAGTAAATCAAAAGGTAGTAATAGTTTTTCCTTAAAATTTTCATGAGATTTTATGCTATCTCTTGAGATCCCAACAATTATACAATTAACATTCTGAAATTCAGTATATAGATCGCGAAATTGTAGACTTTCATCTGTACAGCCTGGCGTATTGTCTTTAGGATAAAAATAAATCACTATATTTTTTCCCAGCTGTTCTGACAGATGAAATATTTTCTCACCAGTAGTCTTAAGCTCAAAGTCTGGAGCAGGTTTAAGTATCATAACAGTAATGTGGCATAAATTAACGTTGTAATTTAAGATGTGGTAACTAGGGAATTATTTGATCTATCACTATTGCAACATCTTTGTCGCCAATTTTCACAGGTTGACTGAAGCCTTCCAGATCGCCACTGGCCGATACAGCTTGTCCTGATTTCGTTATCCTGGCGCCTATAACTATTTCCGGGAAGCTCGACATTTTCATAGTTGGTGTCATAGCCATATTATCATCCAGTGAGAAAGTTGCAGGTAGATCTTTGGCAGTCAACCTTAAAATCGCCAATGGCATTTTAGGTCCGGTTTTGGCTCGTGCGAAAACAAACAAAGTATCATTTTGTGATACTTTGTCGACCAGAGTAGGACTCAATGTAACAATACCCGTGATATTAGTAGCTTTGGTGCTATCTGATTTATCAGATAGCGATTGCTGTTTTGTTTCTGCAGGTAAGTCTGTACCTACATTTGAGTTTTGTGCTAATTGCATTGGATTGGCACGCTCTTCCCCTTTCGTAGCTAAAGATTTTGCCTCGGCAATGCTATCACTTACTGATTTAGCCAATTGTGAATCAGATGGAATGACACGCAACAATTTTTCCCAGAAAGTTGCAGCTTGCTCATAATTTTTTTGTTCAAATTCAATAGTGCCAGCTAATGCAAGTGCCTTTGGATAATCTGGATCAATTTCGAGTGCCTTATTAATTAATTCTGCTGGCTTACCAACTAAACTCCCATTGTTTGTCATTGCAAGTACGTCTGCATAATCACTTAGCAATTGTGCACTATCAGGTATCATTTCAATTAATTTGGCATACGTTGCACTTGCTTCATTAAATTGCCCCATGATTGCGTAAGTTCTGCCCAGCATGACCCAGCCTTCAATATCCGCTGGATTTTCCTTAAGCCGAGCAATCAAGTTATCTACCACCGATTTAATTTCAGTGTGACTAGGCGGCATTCCTGCCATATCTTGTGAGTGGGATTGCGTTACACTGGCTAGCTGTGATTGCGGTAGTAATCCGCGTGTATCGCCCAAAAGCATATATAGCGATATTGCAGTAAGTGGAATTGCCAAAATAACAACAGCTGTTGTAATAATTCCACGGCCCTTTACAATAGAATGAGTTGCGGGATTTCTGGATGATATCGCCAAGTCTTGCAGCATTCTTTTATGTAATTCCTGCTTACTTTTATCATACTGTTCCTTGGATAAAATATCATTCCGCAAATCATTATCCAATTCAGCAAGCTGGTCACGATAAATTGCAATATTCGCAGCTTCACGCTCTAATAATGCCGTCTTATCCTGCCTATTTCTCAGCAAGGTTGGAATTACAAACATCAACGCAGCAACAATAAAAATACCTGCTACAACCCAGAACGAAGTCATACCTATTCCTTATTAATTTTTTCTATTAAAGCTTCAGCCTTTAAACGCTGGCTTTCTGATAGTGGGATATCATCTATTTGTGTACGGCGGCGCCTTAAATAGACGATTAAGGCTGTCGTTGCACCTATAAATAAAATAAGCGGGCCAAACCACAATAATACCGTGGTCGCTTTGAATGGTGGGTTGTAAAGAACAAAGTCGCCATAGCGGGCAACCAAAAAATCTATAATTTCTTCGTTACTTTTATTGGCTTTCATTTGCTCTCGAATTTCACGTCTCAAATCAATAGCAAAATCAGCGCGAGAACCAGCCAGTGATTCATTTTGACATACCAAACAACGCAGATTCTCTGACAGTTCAACTAAGCGTTTCTCCAATACTGGATCCTCAGCAACCGGTAATGCTTCATTAGCAAAACTAGTTAATGGCAACAAAGTCACATAAAAAATAATAGTTAACTGTTTTATAGATTTAAAAAATTGATCAACACATTGCCGTAAGGCAAAAGTATTTATAGCTTTAAATTTATACATTGAATTTATCCTTGCAACTCTCTTATCAATGGAAGAATCTTGTCTTCCAGTGATTTTACCGTTACAGGTCCAATATGTTTGTGGCGAATAATTCCCTGCTTATCAATAATATATGTTTCAGGAACACCATAGACACCATAATCAATACCTACCTTGCCATCGGAATCAACAATACTGACCGTATAAGGGTCACCATATTGTTTAAGCCACTGTAAAGCAGTATCACGTTCATCTTTGTAATTGAGTCCGTATATTGGCACTATTCCTGTCTTGGCTAGTTGTACGAGCAAAGGATGCTCATCACGGCAGGCCACACACCAGGAAGCCCAGACATTCAGCATCCATACTTTGCCCAGATTATCCTTAGACATCATAGTTTTGTCCGGATCATGCAAATGATGTAACTGGAAAACAGGTGCTGGTTTATCTATCAGAGGAGATGGTACCTGACGAGGATTCAATGTCAGACCAATTCCAAGAAATACAACCAGAACAACAAAAACAGCAAGGGGTAGCAAGAAGCGAATCATACCTTTCTTCCCTCTGCAATAATGACTGGTTCTGTATTTGTAGAGTTTATCTCTGTATTGCTTTCAACAATTGTTTCTGTGGTGAGTTCAGTTTTGTCTTTTTTACGAATAGCGTAACGATAACGGCGATCTGTAATAGCTAAAATTCCACCTAATGCCATGAGTACACATCCTAACCATATCCAGTTTACAAAAGGCTTGTGATAAACACGGACAACCCAGGCGTTGTTATCTAATGGCTCACCTAACGCAATGTATAGATCACGGAATAAACCCGCATCGATGGCTGCTTCGGTCATAACCATACCTGATGCATTGTAAGTTCTTTTTTCCGGATGCAGCTTCCGAATATATTTATCATTTTTTAAAACATCAATATCGCCCTGAATTGCTTTGTAATTGGGTCCAGGAATATTCGATGTTCCATTAAATCTGAACGTATACCCGCCGATAGAAACAGTATTACCGATTTCCATACGAACATCTTTTTCAGTTTCATAGCTATTGACAAGTGTTACGCCGATTATAAAAACAGCTATACCTAAATGTGCGCAGTGCATTCCGTAGTAACTACGAGGTTGTCTGGATAATTTTGTAAATAATCCACTTTCCCCACTATTTTGTAAGCGATGTTTAATATTTATAAAAATGCTGGTGATGATCCAGAAAGCTAACAATAAACCAAAGCTGACGAGAGGTTTCCATTCTTCACTCATGAAAAATGGTGTTATTAATGCGCTGATTAAACTTACAGCAAAAGCCCAGCGTAAACGGATAGTTAAAGATGGTAAGTTCGCCTGTTTCCATCGCGCAACAGGCCCTACTCCTATCAGGAAAATAGCTGGCGCCATTAACGGTACAAATACAGCCTCAAAATATGGCGGCCCAACAGATATCTTTCCAAGATCCAAAGCATCAATCAATAACGGATAGAGTGTGCCTAGCATAACGCTACCAGCTGCAACCAGCAGAAGTACATTATTTATAAGTAGCATAGATTCGCGTGAAACTAATTGAAAGTTTCCTCCTAAACCCACTTTTGGTGCGCGCCAAGCAAATAGTGTTAAGGAAAAACCCACTATTGCAACTAAATAAACTAAGATAAATATCCCGCGTGCCGGATCTGTGGCAAACGCATGAACTGAAGTAAGTACGCCAGAACGAACTAAGAATGTACCGAGCAAGCTCAATGAAAATGCGATTATTGCCAGCAATACAGTCCAGCTTTTGAAGCTGCCACGCTTTTCTGTGACAGCCAAAGAGTGAACAAGAGCGGTGCCAACCAGCCAAGGCATAAAGGAAGCATTTTCAACTGGATCCCAAAACCACCAGCCGCCCCAACCTAATTCATAGTAAGCCCACCAGCTGCCAATCATTATACCGATAGTCAGAAATACCCACGCTGCTGTTGTCCACGGGCGAGACCAGCGTGCCCAGGCTGCATCTAGCTGACCGCTTAGGAGGGCTGCTATGGCAAAAGCAAATGCTACTGAGAAACCAACATATCCCATATACAGCATGGGTGGATGCATTACCATCCCTGGATCCTGAAGCAAGGGATTCAAATCGTTACCTTCGATAGCCGCTGGCAGAAGACGATCAAATGGATTGGAAGTAATTAGCAAAAACAATAAAAATCCTACACTAACCAGACCCAGTACACCCAAAACTCTGGCGACCATATCGTCTGGCAGTTGACGACTGAATACACTAACAGCAACAGACCATCCTGCTAGTAGCAATACCCATAGCAACAACGACCCCTCATGCGATCCCCAGGTAGCAGCAAATCGGAAATGAAGTGGTAATTCGGAGTTAGAGTGAGAAGCAACGTTATGTACTGAAAAATCATTGCTAACAAAGGAATAGGCTAAACAACCAAAGGAGATAGCAATAAATACAAATTGACCTTGTACAACCGGACGAGCCAAGGCGATCCATGAAGGAATACCGCGAGCTGCACCGATAATAGGCAAGGTGCCTTGAATTAAAGCTAACAACATAGCAAGAATTAGCGCAAAATTACCAAGTTCTGGAATCATGATTGAAATGCAATCCCTAAAAAATAATTATCTAAGATTAAAAAACCTAATCTCTTTTCTGTAAGAACTTTTTTATTGAGTTAATGTCGTCTTTTGAGCCTTAGCTGCTTGTTCTAGTGCACTTGCAGCTTCAGGTGGCATGTAATTTTCATCATGCTTGGCAAGAACTTCGTCTGCATAAAAAACACCGTCATTTGATATTTTTCCTTGCGCTACCACTCCCTTACCTTCCTTGAATAAATCGGGAAGTATCCCAGTGTATACAACTTGTATTGCTTCAGCAGTATCGGTTACTGCAAAGCTAACTGTGGTGCTATTGCCTTGGCGTTTTAAACTACCCTCTTCTACAATGCCACCAATTCTAAAACTTTTTCCAACAGGCGCTTCATTAGCTGCAATTTGGCTAGGGCTAAAGAAAAAAACCAGATTACTCTGGAAAACATTCAATACCAAAATAGCTGCAACAGTTAACGCTGTGACGCTTGAGGCAATAATCGCTATTTTTTTATGACGCGGTTTCATTTTTCCTCTCTTGTAGTTGATTCGTCTTTGAGACCAAGATACTTTTGCAAAGTTCTGCGACGATTTAATATCAGCCAAATTTCACCAGCTATACAAGCAAACGACACCAGATATGAACCCCAAACATAGAGTCCATATCCCCCCATTGAGAAAAACTCTGCCCAACTATTCCAGCTCATCGAGTAACTCCTGTAACTCCTTTTAATTCGGCAACCCATGCAGTATGACGCTCACGCTCCAATATGATGGCCCGTGTTCGCATCAGTATCATGGCAATAGAATACATCCATGCGGCAAACGCCATGATCAGCATTCCGGCAAGCATGCTTGCAGCCATCTTGGGTGATTGAGTAACACTTACCGATGCGCCTTGGTGCAAAGTATTCCACCATTGAACAGAAAAATAAATAATAGGAATATTCACTACACCTACTAATGCAATAATTGCACCAGCCCTATCTGCACGTCGCGGATCATCAATAGCTGCCTGCAGTGACATAAACCCAATATAAAGGAATAGTAAAATTAATTCAGAGGTTAGTCGTGCATCCCACACCCACCATGCCCCCCACATTGGCTTTCCCCACCAGGCCCCTGTCCATAATGCGATAAAGGTGAACATTGCTCCTGTTGGCGCAATAGCGGTAGCAACCATTGATGAAAGACGTGTATTAAAAGCAAGTCCAATCCCGGACCAAAATGCCATAACTAAATATAAGAACATGGACATCCAGGCAGCTGGTACGTGAATAAAAATAATACGATATGCTTCACCTTGTTGAAAATCAGTTGGCGCTACAAAAAAACCAATATAGAGACCAACTAAAAGCAATATCACGGCTACAATAGAAAAATACGGAATCATTTTGCCTGCAAGAAAATAAAAGCTTGCCGGCGAAGCATACTTATACCAATTTATCGACATATCTAATTCATGTATGTAAATTTTAACTAAATGCTACCCCACAGAGATCCTGAGAGAGGCCGCTGTTGTCCAAGGAGCAAAAACTAATGATACGAGCAAGAAAGCACCAAGTAATGAAAAATGTGCTTCAAATCCTAGGCCGGCAATGCTGGCTTCTACTGCACCTGCTCCAAAAATAAGTACAGGGATATAGAGGGGTAATACGAGCAATGAAACTAGTACACCACCACCTCTTAATCCTAAAGTCAGCGCAGCACCTATAGCACCAATTAAACTCAAGATTGGAGTGCCTAATAATAATGATAAGGTCAGTACGAAAAGCGCATTTGCAGGTAAATCATATTGAATTCCCAATACTGGTGCCATCAATACCAGTGGAACTCCTGTAACTAACCAATGTGAAAACATCTTTCCTAGCACTAATAAAGATAAGGATGTTGGAGAAAGCAATATTTGTTCCAAAGTTCCATCCAAATAATCAGTGGAGAATATGCGTCCAAGCGAAAGCATTGACGCTAATAATGCCGCCACCCATACAACTCCAGGCGCCATGATTCGAAGTGTATTCATTTCTGGTCCCACACCCAATGGGAACAGGCTTACTACGATAATAAAAAAAAATAGTGTAGTTAATACATCAGCCTGTCGACGCATGGCTAACAATAAATCACGTCGAATTATCCAGATCAGCATATTAAGAAAGGTATAATTGATGCGTCGCTGTGGCGGCAATATCAATTTCCTGATGCGTTGTCAGTATCACCATACCACCCTGAGCCAAATATTGCTCTAATATCTTTTTAATTAATTCAATTGCAGAAATATCCAACGCTGTTAACGGTTCATCTAATATCCACAACTTAGTGCGTGCTAACAGCAAACGTGCTAATGCTACTCGCCGCTTCTGACCTTGTGATAATACTTTCGCTAACAATGTCTCACGTCCCTCCAATCCCATTTCCTGTAAAACCTTGCTAGCTTTCTTTTCATCAATTTCTATTCCTGCAAGCGCGCTTGTAATTCGCAGATTTTCAATGGCAGTCAAATCATCCTTTACGCCACTTAAATGACCTAAATATGTAACAATATTAAAATAATCTTCACCAAGAGACCGGATATTAGAACTATTCCAACGTATTTCTCCTGAATTTGGAACAGCCAAACCGCATAACATTCTTAATAAACTCGTTTTGCCGCTACCGTTAGGGCCACGCACCTGCATTAATTCGCCAGGTTTAATAGAAAAATTAATGCCACTGAATAATACGCGATCACCACGAATACATTCTAGATTGCTGCCTTGCAACATGGTTAGCAATTAATTAAAACTCAGCATTATAACGTACTGAAATACCTTTGACACTTTGTTGTTATAGAAAAAAATGCTCGGGAAATGATTGAATCATTTTTAATTTTATTTTTATCGATCGTATTGATTTCATTTTGTCTGCAGAAAATGATGTTTTTCCAAAATAGTTTTTTATATTTTCTGCGATATTAATCTCTTGGGCGCTACTGCCCCAGTTGCTGTGATTTCTCCCAGTCCAAGGAATAATCCATTACTGTGATATAACCTAATTTTAGTTCCTGAAGTTAACACAAGCTCATTTTTATTATTGATATGCTGTCCTTGCAATAAAAATAAAGATTCTGTTTCATTGAGCGTAATGGATGGAAAATCTTGAAGCAGACTATCTACGGTATATAAACATGTATCATGTTGTGCAGACCAAGTACCCTGGAAATGATCAATTCCATAAGCCTGATGCAAATTAAAGCTCCCAATTTGATGGCGACATAAACTTGTAAGGTATGCGCCACCAAAACCCAGCGCTTTACCTATATCTTCAGCTAAAGTACGTATATAGGTTCCTGTTCCACAGTGGACCATGATAGTCATCTCATTGCCGCTCCATGAGTCTAAACGTAAGTCATAGATGATAATTTCACGAGCTTTTCTTTCAATCTCCTCACCCTCTCGCGCATATTGATACAGTGGTCTTCCGTTAAATTTCAGCGCACTAAACATAGGGGGCGTTTGTTTGATTCGTCCTGTAAAGGCTTGAAAAACATCTTTTATACGTGACAAGCTCAAATCATCCTTACTTAACTTCGCGTGTTCTGTTGCTATTATTTTTCCATCTGCATCGCCAGTTGTGCTGATATAACCAAGTTTTAATGTAGCATGATAGATTTTATCTGCATTCAGTAACATAGCCGAGAATTTTGTGGCTTCCCCTAAACAGATAGGTAATAAACCAGTAGCCATTGGATCAAGCGTGCCGGTATGGCCCGCCTTTGTAGCACCAAAGAAACGCTTGATAATTTGTAACGAATGATTGGATGTTAAGCCAGATGGTTTGTTAAGTAACAAAACACCATTAATATTGCGTTTGATAAGTTTGATTTTCCTAAACCTTGAAAGTAAGCTTGTGTAAGATAGATTTACGTATTTTTTGCTTGCGTATTAATCATCCTTCGATTACAAATGCTTACAAACAATATGATAATGTTAATTGAATAAACTATTTTTATACTCTAGTTAGTTATACCATCTTAAAAAGATATGAAAGGAGGAAATATTGCTTAGAAGAATATTTACTAAGTTTTTCTAATTGCTTTATCGATTAATCGTGAAAGATATACGCCACGTTCAACAGATTCATCATAAATAAAATGAAGTTGAGGGATTACTCTTAATCTCATTCTACTTGATAGCTGGCTACGTAGAAATCCACTTGCGTGTTTTAAACCTGCCTCAATAGCAGCATTTTCTTCTTTATCATTGAGAGCAGTATAAAAAATCTTGGCATATGCATAATCACGCGTTACCTCTACACCTGTTATCGTAATTATTCCTACTCGTGGATCTTTAACTTCAGTTTTAAGCATATCAGCTAATTCACGCTGTATTTGATCAGCAACACGCAGCGTGCGAGAGTAATCTTTCGACATTACATTCACTTTTGAGTGTTATAAAGTACGTGCTGTTTCAATAATTTCGTATACTTCTAATTGATCGCCAACTTGGATATCATTGAAATTTTTAAGTGAAAGTCCACACTCAAACCCAGCTTTCACCTCTTTCACATCTTCTTTGAAGCGCTTCAATGAATCAAGGCCACAACTATGAATTACGACGCCATCACGCAGCACTCGCACAAGAGAATCTCGTCTCACCATACCATCAAGCACATAGCAACCAGCTACAGTGCCTACTTTAGGAATTCGGTATATCTCACGAATATCGACTAAACCAAGAATATTTTCTTTCCGTTCTGGCATCATCATGCCAGAAAGCGCCTTCTTAATCTCATCAACCGCATCATAAATTACATTGTAATAGCGTACATCCACTCCTGTCGAAGATATCAATTTGCGAGCACTGACATCAGCACGAGTGTTAAAACCAATTACGACAGCTTTAGATGCAAGCGCTAAATTAATATCAGATTCAATAATTGCACCGACACCGCTGTGAATAATATTGATTTTTACTTCATCAGTAGCAAGCTTTTGCAAAGCGTAGGACAACGCTTCACATGAACCCTGAACATCTGCCTTCACAATAAGATTGAGTATTTTGATATCTTCCCTCTGACCAAAAACATCCTCCATCTTTGCAACTTGTCGTTTATCAAGTTTTACATCACGGAATTTACCCTGACGAAACAGTGCAATTTCACGTGCTTTACGTTCATCTTCTAAAGCTATCACCGTTTCACCTGCATCTGGTACCTCAGATAATCCTTGAATTTCTACTGGTATGGATGTCCCTGCTTGTTCAACTGAATTACCTTTTTCATCCAGCATGGCCCTTACTCTTCCAAATACAGCGCCAGTCAATAACACATCGCCGCGTTTTAATGTGCCGGACTGTACTAATATGGTTGCAACCGGGCCGCGCCCTTTATCTAAACGTGATTCAATGACCACCCCCTTAGCAGGTGCATTTTTCACTGCTTTAAGTTCTAAAACCTCTGCTTGTAATAAAATGCTTTCAAGAAGCTCATCAATGCCTTGACCCGTTTTAGCTGAAACACCTACAAACATGGTATCTCCCCCCCAATCTTCAGATACCACTCCATGATTTGCAAGCTCTTGCTTAATACGCTCAAAATTTGCCTCAGGCTTATCTATTTTAGTAACGGCAACTACAATAGGAATATTTGCTGCTTTAGCGTGATGAATAGCTTCTATAGTTTGCGGCATTACACCGTCATCAGCCGCCACAACTAGAATGACAAGATCAGTTATTTTTGCACCGCGTGCACGCATAGCAGTGAATGCTTCATGGCCTGGTGTATCCAGAAAGGTAATCATGCCATGCGCGGTTTCGACATGATAAGCACCAATATGTTGTGTAATTCCCCCAGCCTCTCCACCTGCCACGCGCGTTCTACGAATATAGTCCAATAGAGACGTTTTTCCGTGATCGACATGCCCCATAACTGTCACTACTGGCGCACGAGGTTCCATCTCTGATTCAGAAACTGGCGCCTTAATTTCTTCAAGAAATGATTCGGGATTATCAGGCGGTGCATATTTTGCAATATGACCCATTTCTTCAACTACGATCATGGCAGTATCTTGATCGAGCATCTGGTTGATCGTTACCATGCTACCCATTTTCATTAGCACTTTGATAACTTCAGCAGCTTTTACTGATATTTTCTGCGCAAGTGCTGCAACAGAGATAGTTTCAGGCACAAGAACTTCATGCACAACTGGCTCAGTTGGTGCAGAAAAACCGTGCTGTATTTGCGTTTCTGTTAAATTTGATTTGCTATGTTGTTTATCTTTACGAACTCGCCAACCTTGATTTACTGACAAATCACCGCGTATTTTAGCTTCACGTTTCTTCCCGACTTCGTCCTTCCATAGCTCTTCCTGTTTAACTTGTTTTTTCTTTTTTTCAGTTTTATCTTCAGGTTTAACGGCAGGCTTGTGCAGCGTTCCTTCTGTTGATACTTGCTTTGGTGGGGATACAGTTATTTGAGCTGGTATTTCTTCTGGAGCAGGTGGAGTAATCTCTTCTTTTTTTGGCTCTTTTTTTGCTTCAGCAATGATATTTTTTCTTTTTTCCTGTTTTTCTTTGAGTTCCGCTGCTTGACGGGCAATTAATTCAGCTTGTTTTAATGCCTCTTGCTCACGTAATGCTTGTTGTGCTGCATCAATTATTGGCTTGCGCATTGGCGATGGTTCAGTAACAGGAACCAAAGTGTCTGTAACTTCGATAAGTTCCTCTTTTTCAACATCTTGCTCGGAAGGTTTTGCAAGTACACGTTTTTTTCGGACTTTGACTTCAATAGTTCGAGCTTTACCAGCCCCATCCGATTGTCGTATTTCAGTAGTTTGCCGACGAGTCAACGTGATCTTCTTTTTTGATTCAATCGATCCATGTACTTTACGAAGATAATCAAGCAATTGCGCTTTATCTTTTTCTGTTAAAATATCCCCTATCGACTGCTTCTTGACGCCCGCAGCCAGAAGCTGCTCAAGTAACGCTTCTGGCAACATATCCAGCTCATTGGCAAATTTTTCTACAGTCATTTGAGTCATCAGCAACCTTTGTTCACCCTAAATTCATTTCACGAACAAGAGCTTTAATTTTAGCTCTTACTTTTATTTCTATTGGTGTTGATAATTTAAATTTCAAGCTCAAAACAATCGACAAGTCTATATTTAACTAAACCATGGTTCTCGTGCTTTTATAATAAGCTTGTTCGCGCGCTCAATATCAATACCCGTCATTTCAACTAAATCGTCTGCGGCCAGATCAGCAAGCTCTTCTTGTGTTTTAATCCCATTAGCTGCCAACTCATGAACTAACTGAATATCCATACCTTCCAGTGAAAGCAATCCTTCAGATGCATGTTCAAACTTTTCTTCGGTAGCAATTGCATCGGTTAGAAGAGCGTTACGTGCTCGATTACGTAATTCATTAATTGTCTCTTTATCGAGTGTTTCTATTTCAAGCATCTCATTGAGTGGTACATAAGCGATCTCTTCTAAGGTGGAAAAACCTTCCTCTACTAGAATGTTAGCCACTTCTTCGTCCACATCAAGTTTTTCCATAAAGAGCTTACAAATAATAGATGTTTCTTCCTCGTTCTTTTGCTTAGATTCCTCGACTGTCATGATATTGAGATCCCAGCCGGTTAATTCTGAAGCAAGTCGGACATTTTGTCCGCCACGACCAATTGCTTGCGCGAGATTTTCTTCATCAACGACAATATCCATACTATGTTTGTCTTCATCAACCATAATGCTGCTAATTTCAGCAGGCGCTAACGCATTAATGACAAAAGTAGCAGGATCTTCCGACCACAATATAATATCAATTCGCTCCCCCGCCAACTCGCTTATAACAGCCTGCACTCGGGAGCCACGCATACCCACACAGGTCCCAATTGGATCAATACGCTGATCGGTTGATTTGACTGCTATTTTAGCGCGAGAACCTGGATCTCTCGCTGCTACCTTGATTTCGAGTAATCCTTCTTCGATCTCGGGCACTTCCAATTGAAATAGTTTGATCAAGAATTCTGGAGAAGTGCGCGACAGTACTAACTGAGGCCCTCTTGTTGAACGGTCAACTCTGAGTAGATACGCACGAACACGATCTCCAACCCTTAGATTTTCCTTCGGAATCATTTGATCGCGCGGCAAGATTGCCTCAATTCTTCCTGATTCTACAACAGCATTACCGCGTTCCATTCGCTTTATCGTGCCAGCAACTAAATATTCTTTACGTTCAAGAAAATCACTCAGATTTTGTTCACGTTCTGCATCACGGATTCTTTGAAAGATTACTTGTTTAGCAGCTTGAGCACCAATACGATCAAATTCTATCGCCTTCAAAGGCTCTTCTATGTGCTCACCCAATTTAATATCAGCATCATACTGTAATGCTTCACTCAAAGAGATTTGCCGCGCAGGATTCTCTATAGCATCATCTGCAACAACCAACCTGCTACGAAAACATCGATAATTTCCAGTCTCCCGCTCGATTACAACCTGCACATCAATATCTTCATGAAAATGTTTCTTGGTAGCAGACGCAAGCGCCATTTCTAAGGCAGTAAAAACGATCGCTTTATCAACATTTTTTTCATGTGCTAAGGCATCCACTAATAGCAAAATCTCGCGGCTCATATTCCTCCAGCCAATTTTTTATGTACCTATAGTTATAGTTCCGGAATCAACCGAGCTTTTTCTAAATTATCTAACTCAATATGCAGCACTCTCCCTTCAACTTCTAGCCCCAATATCCCATCATTGATTTCTCGTATGATTCCAATATAGTTTTTTTGGCCTTGCAGTGCTATACGCAATTTAATTTTTATTGATTTCCCTGCAAAACGAATAAAATCACTTTCTTTCTTCAGAGGTCTATCCAAGCCCGGTGAAGATATCTCGAGTCGACTATAATCTATACCTTCTACCGTTAATAATCTATTGAGATGGTTACTAATCGCGACACAATCGTCAATAGTAATACCACCGTCCTTTTTATCCACAAATATTCTTAGTAATTTACCAGGTGCTGATTGTTCTACCTCTATTAATTCATAACCCATTCCCACCAAAATTGAATCTAGTAATTCGTACAACGCCATAGCTTCGCCACAAATAAAAAATGGGCTGAATAAGCCCACCAAAATTAGGTTTATTATAACAATAATCAATTGCTAACAAAATAGAATTTTATTTTATGATAATAATTCCAATATGTTACCGATAGCCTATATTCCTTATTCTTTAATCACTAACCACCAATATTCATTAAAGTTGACAATAATCCATTTCTTAGAAATTATTTGTAAATTCTGAATGCTAATGTTCATGTGACGATTTTTTTTACTGTTAGCATCACTAATTTTATGAATTGGCAAAAAAGTGGAAAAAGCGTTATTTGAGTAATCTAAGCAGTGGGCAGTGGAGCATGGTATTGCCTGAAACTACACTTGCCAGTGCCGGCAGCGGGAAGACTGAGAGAGTTAAGCCTGCGCCGGATAATAAATGCAATCCGTATGGTTTATAAAAGCAGGTTGTCAATGGCGGCAATTGCTCCGTGAGTTCTCGACTTGGGGCGCAGTTTACTACTATTTCTCTACTGAACACATAATGGAGCATAGAAGCCACTTCATCATTTATTGCGTTCACAGTTGCGAGAAAAATGTGGACGCCACAAATACCTGATGGATAGTCAAAGCGTGAAATGCACTGCGGTTCCTGAGCAGCTATCCCGTCGTTGCCGGATAGTCGAGCACACCTTCGGCTGACTCAATCATTCACGCCCACTTATACTTCTCGTGAGTCAAAAATTGGTTTAAGTTAGTGCAGCATAGCTATGAATATATTAGAATTTTGATATGTCATCACGTTACCGGCTCACTGCACAAGAAATTGCCGATTTAGAATCAGCGCA
>NZ_JAGFJM010000120.1 GCF_024102715.1 Nitrosomonas communis | reverse complement strand
TCGTCCTTGCCCTGGGTGACGAGCTGGGCCATGCCCGGCGTCATGCCGAGCAGTTCGAACAGCGCCTTGAGCGCGGGCAGGTTCCATTCCTTGGGCTGCTCCAGATGTTTGAAGCGGACCAGCTCGTCCATGCCGGTCGCGGCAAGCTGCTGCAGCCCGGTGGCGTCGTATTTCTTGCCCGGGATAGAGAGCACGATGTCGCCGGAGTAGACCAGCGCCGCAATCAGAACACTCACCCATTCCGCCTCCAGACGCGAACCGCCCGGGTTCATGTATTCAAGCCCGTGGTCGTCCTGGATTATCTCGCTGCGGTTGACTACCTGGCCGTGGCCCTTGGCCTTGACGGCATCGAGGATGAACTGGGTGTACTTCGATTTGTAGGGATCGATCTTCTCGCCGTCGAGCAACTCCAGGGCGTCCAGCACGGCGGTTGCTTGCTTAGTGCGGTTCTGCCAGGCGATGGCCCGCAGGGCATCCTGCGCGGCCTGGGCGCGGTTGTTACCGGTAATCAGGACCGAGAAGAACGGATAGTCTGGGGCCTGATTCTCGAAGTTCGGGGCCAGGCAGACACCGGCGATGGTGTTGACCAAATCACGGAAGTTGATGGTTTCATGAGGTGAGACTCCCGACAGATCACGGATGGATTTACCCTTGACCCATTCGGTCATGGACTTGGCGCGGCCCTGGTAGGTAACCTCGAAGGCGTCACTCATGTGCTTCTGCAGCCATTGAACCAACTTCTTCAGGAAGCCGTTGGCTTTCGATTCATAGGTGGCCTTGGCGTGGCCCGATGAGGTGGTTGCAAGGTCCAGGGCAGCCGCGTAGCTCTTCAGCGCGGTCTGGAATTCCTCGTCGGTGCCTTTCAGACGGAAGAAGACCTCGTCACTCACCTTGTCATCCTTGAAGCGCGGCGGATCGTTGGGCTGGATGAAGTAGAGGTAAAAGTCCCGCTGCGGCACGGCGGTGGAACGCTCGTTGGGAGCGCCAAAAAAAAGGTAGCCGGTGCGGGCGGCCTTGTGCTCCTGCCAGACCAGCTCGTGCTGCCAGATCTTATAACCGGTCACATAGGTGGCGTCCTGACATTCCATGACCCGCTTGAGCGCTTCGTAATAAAAACGGTCGAGCTGAGCCTGGCCCAGGCTTTCGGCCCGCTTGTCGATCAGGGCGTCGAAGTCGTCGGTCTTTTTCAGATCGAGATAGAACTGGCGGTTGTCGGCATTGAAGGAAATGAACTGGCCGCTGACCGTTTTGTGGATCTCGCGTAGGACCGTTTCCACATGGGTCTGCAGGTCCTTGTCGGGTTCATCGCTACCGAGCTCGGTGATCAGTGGATCGAACAGGCAGAGGCGGTCGCGTAGTTCCTCGGCAGATGCGCCCATGGGGGCATAGATGTCGCCGGTGGTGAGGCGGTGGACGGACAGTGCATGGATGAGGCGCAGCGCCATCGGCTTGTATTGCTTGCGGGTGATGGCGTTCTCGATGCGGGATTCCAGCACCTGACTGCAATCGATGACCGCCCGGATCTCGGGAATGGCGCGGAACGAAGCGTTCTGCTTGAGCGTGTTCCAGTAGCTGTCGAAGGCGATCAGACCGGGTTCGTCCTGCGGCACGTCCTTGCCCAGGATACCCTTCATGCCCATGGACAAGGTCTTGAGCACCTCGCGTTTTTCCACCACGGTGACCCGTTCGAAGGTGTCGATGTAATCGGGATGCACCGGGAAAAGCCGGACGAACTCATCCATGCGCTCGTTGAGTCCGCCGTAGTATTTGGCAAAGGGCATCAGGTAGTCGCGGATCTTGGCCTGCTGTTCGGCTGTTTTCTTGAGCAGACGCTCGGCCACCACGAATTTCACGTCGCTGCGGGCAATGAGGATCTGTTCGAAGCGGTCCTTCACCCGGCGGATGCTGTCGGCGACAAAGGCGAAACGCGGGCTGTCGAAAATGGCTTCCTGGACACCGGCCATGAAGCGGAAGCGCAGGTCCTTACAGACCTCGCCAACCTCGCGGAGGAAGTTGAGATCGAGAATCAGCTCCTGGTCCTTGCGGGTGCGCAGGTAGTCGAGCAACTCGTCGACCACCAGCAGCAGGCCGTGTCCGGGGAATACCTCGCCGAACTTGGCCATCATGTCTTCGAAGGCCCGCTTGTGGCTGGTGATGGTCCCGGCTTCGGGGAACACATACTCCACGCCGAGTTTTTCGAGATGCTCTTCCAATTCGGCCACCAGGATGTCGCGCAGGGACATGGTGGTGGCTCCGATTTCGGTACGGATAACCTTGAACCGACCGGTGATTTGCCTGGCTACGTCGCGGACACCGTCGTTCTTCAGCCCTTCCAGCAGGGAGGCGTCTGCGGCAAGGCTGGAGACCACCGACATCAAGTGCGACTTACCGGTACCGTAGTTACCGACGACCAGCAGGCCCTTGTTATCGACCGGCTGATCAAACTGCATCTGAGGGATGACAAGCTGCGTGAGCCGTTCCGCCATTTCATCAGAAATGACATAGGTGTTCACCAGGTGATGTGCAGCGCTTGATTTGTCCGCGTCACGCAATTGAACGACCGACTCAATTGGATCAAATTGGATAAGGTCTCCGTATTGCATGCTTGTCCTGCCTCTCTATTATTTTTTTGCCGAATTGATCGTGGCCGTGCCATCCATGCCTACGATCAGTGCATCGACCGATTCATAGCTGCGGTACTCGGGATGGCCGGTTTCGGCGTACAAAAGCCTCTCGGAGGTGATGGTTCCGTTCCACGAAGCTACTACGACCCGATTTCTCGAAATGCCCTGCAGTAACCGCAAGGGGTCCTGCTTGAGGTCCTTATCGAAAAGGATCTCGATATTATCCAGTACCACCGGTGCTTGAGCTTTGTCTGCGATCTGGTCAAGAATTTCCGGCAGCCGCAGTGACCGCTGTTTCGCGGTCAGCTCCAGCAGTTTGCTTGAAAGCGCTAGATTGACGTTGATGACGGATGTCCCAAACCCATCAGCCAAATCCCGAAGAACGCCGGTCTTGCCGGAGCCGGTCTGACCCACCAGCAGTACCAGGCGGTGATACAGACCTTCGGCTGCCTGGAGGGATCGTTTTATCTTGTCGTGTATCGGTCCGGCCATAGTTGCCTCTTGATGCTCGATGTTCAGTATCCGGTTTATCCGCTGCATCGCCAAAGCGGAGCCATTCGTCAACTTCATTTTGTTTGAGCATCAAATAAAAAAAGGTGTGATGGTTAGAATATGACTCTGATTAAGTTATGGAGAATTTTTTATGAAAGAAAAATCAGCTCAAGCTTGATTGACTCGCTACTTGCATTTTTAGTTTGTGCCATGAAAAAACAGAGCCCATTCGATTTTACATTAGCCCCTTGCATTCAAGCTAAATAATTAAAGCCGCTGCAACACGCCGTCCTTCTGCTGATAAGATGTTATAGGTTCGACAGGTAGCCTGGGTATCCATCACTTCCAAGCCGATTCCCAATTTGATCATTGCTTTCATTAATTGAGGATCAGGAAAGCGCAGTGCTGTTCCCGTTCCAAGCAGAATGATCTCTGGCTCAAACGAACGTAAGCACTCAAAATGTGCCACCTTCAATTGCGCTACGCCTTCGACCTGCCAATTTTCGATGATATGGTCTGGCAGCACGATCAGATTATGCTCATAACGCACCAGATTGATGGCGACATAACCTTCTCCATACCCCGAGAAAATATTTAACCCTTCATGCTCTGAAAGATGCAACTTCAATGTAAAACCTCCTGCATATTCATCAATACCCCCCTATTCTTTACATATAGAATATATTTAAAGATTAATTTTTCAGTCTATCGCGTTATAAAACAGGTTGTGCAACAAATTTATAAACAAAATAATTTAAACTGTTTTTTTCCTTCACTTTTTTGCAAAAAAACATAGGTCAGGTAACATTGTATTCCCTTTATTTTTAATCATCTATTCACCATACGGTAGTTTTTCATATTCATCATGCAACCCATCACGAAATCCAGCAAGCTTGCTAACGTCTGTTACGATATCCGAGGTCCTGTTCTTGACCAGGCCAGGCAAATGGAAGAAGAAGGTCATCACATCATCAAACTTAATATCGGCAATCCTGCATCCTTCGGCTTTGAAGCGCCTGAGGAAATCTTACAGGATGTGATCCGCAATCTGTCTGCTGCTTCTGGCTATTGTGATTCAAAAGGTCTATTCGCTGCGCGCAAGGCCATCATGCATTACACTCAGGAAAAACGTATTCCTAATGTGCAAATGGATGACATTTATATTGGCAATGGCGTTTCCGAGCTGATCATGCTTGCCATGCAGGCACTGCTGGAAAACAACGATGAGGTGCTCATTCCTGCACCCGATTATCCCTTGTGGACAGCAGCCGTGTCATTGGCAGGCGGGGTTGCGCGCCATTATATCTGCGATGAGCAGTCTGATTGGTTACCAGATTTAGATGATATTCGTGCTAAAATTACGCCTAAGACGCGCGCTATCGTCATCATCAATCCTAATAATCCAACGGGTGCATTGTATTCGGCCGACTTATTGCTTGAGATTATAGAAATTGCCCGCCAGCATCATCTAATCATTTATGCAGACGAGATCTACGACAAAATACTTTACGATCAGGCAACGCATACCTCAGCCGCTTCACTGGCTGATGATGTATTGTTTGTGACATTCAATGGCCTGTCGAAGAATTACCGGGCAGCCGGATTTCGTTCTGGTTGGGCAGTGGTATCAGGCAATAAACAGCACGCGCATGATTATATTGCAGGTTTAAATATGCTGGCTTCGATGCGCCTATGCGCCAATGTACCCGCCCAATTCGGTATCCAGACTGCATTAGGAGGTTACCAGAGTATTTTTGACCTTACGATGCCAACGGGACGGCTCAAGCGGCAACGCGATCTTGCCTGGAAGCTGTTAAGTGATATTCCGGGGGTTACCTGTTATCGACCGCAATCTGCATTGTATCTATTCCCGCGCCTGGACCCGAAATTTTATCCTATCCAGGATGATGAGCAATTCGTGCTGGATATGTTACTGGAAGAGAAAGTGCTAGTGGTACAAGGAACTGGTTTTAATTGGCCATATCATGATCATTTTCGGGTGGTATTTTTACCCAATAGTGATGATCTGACCGAAGCAATCGGTCGCATCGGTCGCTACTTGGAGCGCTATCGCAAGCGTCATGGCACATACTCTATGTAAATCCCACGGCAGATAGCATTGACTATCCTGACCAGAAGCCATGAGAAATCTGTAATTTATTTATTTTTTAACATTTTTTGCTTATTTTAAAAATTACAACATGAAACCCATTAATGTTGGTTTATTAGGAATCGGTACTGTTGGTAGTGGTACTTATACCGTCCTGAAACGTAACCAGGAAGAAATTGCTCGTCGTGTCGGCCGCAATATTGCGATCCGTATCATTGCTGAGCGCGATATTGAAAAAGCACACCGCTTGGCTGATAACGATACCATTGTGACCGCTGACGCGTTCGAAGTCGTATCAAATCCAGATATCGATATCGTCATCGAATTGATTGGTGGATTGACTGTTGCCAAAGAATTGATACTACAGGCAATTGCCAACGGCAAACATGTGATTACTGCCAATAAAGCGTTACTGGCATCATACGGCGGTGAGATTTTTGCAGCCGCTCAGCAAAAAGGTGTAATCGTTGCCTTTGAAGCTGCAGTTGCTGGCGGCATTCCCATTATCAAAGCGTTGCGGGAAGGATTGGCAGCCAATCGCATAGAATGGATCGCCGGGATTATCAATGGCACCAGTAATTTTATTTTGTCGGAAATGCGCGAGAAGGGGCTGTCTTTTGATACCGTCTTGGCGCATGCGCAAAAACTCGGCTATGCTGAAGCAGACCCGACCTACGATATTGAAGGAATCGATGCGGCACATAAAATAAGCATCATGGCAGCGATCGCTTTTGGCATTCCGGTCAGATATGACAAGGCCTATGTTGAAGGTATTACCCAGCTCAGTAATGATGATATCCGCTATGCCGAAGAACTGGGCTATCGCATTAAACTGCTTGGCATTACCAAGCGGGTGGCACAAGGCATCGAATTACGTGTTCATCCTACGCTCATCCCTGTTAAAAGACTGATTGCCAATGTAGAAGGTGTAATGAACGCGGTGGTTGTCAAAGGCGATGCCGTCGGCCCTACTCTTTACTATGGCGCAGGTGCGGGAGCAGAACCAACGGCCAGCTCGGTCATTGCTGACTTGATTGACGTAGTACGGCTGCTCAATGCTAACCCTGAGCATCGCGTACCTTATCTCGCATTTTTGCCAGAGTTATTGTCAGATACGCCGATCGTTCCGATGGAGAACGTGGAAACAGCATACTATCTTCGCTTGCAGGTGATGGATAAACCTGGCGTTTTGGCTGATATTACACGCATTCTGGCTGATTCAGATATTTCGATCAGTGCCATGGTGCAGAAAGAACACGCTGAGGAAGAAGATAAAGTCAATATCATCATGCTGACTCATACCACGATAGAAAAGAATATCAATAGAGCAATCGATAAAATTGAGAAATTACCTGCCATGGCAGGAAAGGTAGTTCGTATTCGTCTGGAAGAGTTACGCAAATAAGCATGCTACAAATTTGAGCTGACTCAATGGACATGCACTTACTCAATTTCCGCCGCATCTTTTTCCAGGGCGGCTTAGAGTAAAAGCTTATTTCTTCCCCTCTCTCTTATTTCAATCAAAACACTATGCGTTATATCTCAACTCGTGGCGGTATGTCGCCAAGAACTTTTACTGAAATATTACTGAGTGGCCTGGCTCCGGATGGCGGGCTTGCGGTACCTGAAGTTTACCCAAGAATTAGTCCGTCTGAGCTTGAAAGCTGGCGCCAGCTTGATTATCAGGCACTAGCATTTGAAATACTCTCCCGCTTCATGGATGACATTCCCGCAGATGATTTACGCAGCATAATTGCGCACACCTATACAACCGAAGCATTTGGCAGCGCAGACATTACCCCGATTAAAACCCTTGAACCTGGTTTGCACATTTTGTGCTTGTCGAATGGACCAACCCTGGCATTCAAGGATATCGCCATGCAGCTATTGGGAAATCTGTTTGAATATACCCTGACCAAGACGGAAGACAAACTGAACATACTTGGCGCAACCTCCGGTGATACCGGCTCAAGTGCTGAGTATGCCATGCGCGGTAAACATGGTATTCGCGTATTCATGCTGTCTCCACTTGGCAAAATGAGTCGCTTCCAGACTGCGCAAATGTTTTCCTTGCCAGATGAAAATATTTTCAATATTGCCGTTCGCGGTGTCTTTGACGATTGTCAGGATATTGTCAAAGCAGTCAGCAATGATCACACATTCAAGCAAAAATACCATATCGGTACGGTCAATTCGATCAACTGGGCGCGTATCGCCGCCCAGATTGTTTATTATTTCAAAGGATATTTTGCCGTTACCCAGTCCAATGATGAACAAGTATCCTTTTCTGTACCATCAGGAAATTTTGGTAACATTTTCGCAGGCCATGTAGCACGCATGATGGGCCTGCCGATCAAACAGCTCATTCTGGCAACCAATGAAAATGACGTACTGGATGAGTTTTTTCGGACGGGTCTGTATCGGCCGCGCACTACCTCTGAAACACACCACACGAGTAGTCCTTCGATGGATATCTCCAAGGCGTCAAACTTTGAGAGATTTATCTTTGATCTGACAGAGCGCAATGCCATGCGAATTAAGGAATTGTGGCAATCTATCGATAAAGGAAATGCCTTTGATTTATTTGGTACAGCTTTGTGGGTCAAAGCAAAGGATTTTGGCTTTGTATCGGGAACCAGTCATCATGCCGCACGTATTGATACCATCCGCAAGCTCTATCATGAATACAATGTTTTAATTGACACCCATACCGCAGATGGAGTAAAAGTTGGACTTGAATATCGCGAGCCGGGTATTCCGCTCATTTGCCTGGAAACCGCACTACCGGCTAAATTTGCCGAAAGTATCAAGGAAGCTGTAGGATTTGAACCACCCCGGCCTGCAGGTTTAGAAAATCTGGAAGACCTCCCTCAGCACTTTGAGGTCATGGATAAAGATGTGGATGCAATCAAGGCATTTATCTCCCAGAAGATTGGGCAGATTTAATCATCAGGATCACTCTAAATATCGATTCTTTAAACTGCTTCGATAGTTGTCATTGCTCTGCATCTGCTACTTTCATCAGTGGATATTAACTGTTAAGAAACAGAGGAGCTTCAATCATGCGATTCTCAATTAGCCGCTATGATCCTGACAAGGACGATAAACCGTACATGCAGGATTACGACATTGAACTAGAGTCAACTGACAAGATGTTACTGGATGCCTTGATCCGCATCAAGTCAATGGATGACAGTCTCAGCTTGCGCCGCTCTTGCCGGGAAGGCGTATGTGGTTCCGATGCAATGAACATCAATGGCCGTAATGGGTTGGCCTGCATCACGCCTCTTGTCAGTCTGAAAGAACCAGTAGAAATCCGTCCTTTGCCCGGTCTGCCGATTATTCGCGACTTGATCGTGGATATGACACAATTTTTCAAGCAATACCATTCGATCAAGCCTTATTTGATCAACAATGATCCCCCCCCAGAAACCGAGCGGCTGCAATCCCCTGCAGAAAGGGCCGAACTGGATGGGATTTATGAATGTATCCTGTGCGCCTGCTGTTCCACAGCATGCCCCTCATTCTGGTGGAATCCTGACAAATATATCGGCCCTGCCGGTTTGCTGCAGGCTTACCGTTTCCTGGCTGACAGCCGCGATCAGGCAAGCGCTGAGCGGCTGGATCATTTAGAAGATCCCTATCGCCTTTTTCGCTGCCACTCCATCATGAACTGTGTTGATGTTTGTCCGAAAGGGTTACATCCTATGAATGCGATTAGTAAAATAAAAAACTTACTGGTAAAAAGAACGGTATGAAACAGCAAGAACGCCTCCGTTGGCGTTGCCGGCGGGGCTTGCTGGAATTGGATATCATACTGCAGCGCTTTCTAGATAAATACTATGCGCAGCTGGATGAAACGCAGTTAAAAACGTTTGAAACGTTGCTGTCGCTCCCCGATAATGAGCTATGGGATATAATTTCTTCCAAAAAAGAAATAGAAAGTGAGCACTTGAAGCCATTGTTAAAGCTTCTTCAACAAAGTTAAGCAAACTCATGCTGCTTGATATACAAATGCGTGTAGATCCTCTAACCATGGAGATAGATATGTCTGAACAACGTACAGCAACTGTGCTGCTTGGCGAGAATAGAGAACCGATTGAACTTCCGATTGTTTCAGGAAGTATGGGACCAGATACAATTGATATTCGTCCGCTATATGCCAAAAGTGGTATGTTCACCTATGACCCTGGTTTTCTTTCCACTGCCAGCACTAAATCTGCCATCACCTTTATCGATGGCGATAAGGGTATCCTCCTTTATCGTGGTTACCCTATTGAACAACTGGCAGTGCAATGTGATTTCATGGAAGTCTGTTATTTGCTATTGAATGGCGAATTACCCTCTGATGAGCAAAAAACACAGTTTGTTCATGCTATCAAAAGCCATACGATGCTGCATGAACAACTGGTTAAATTTTATACGGGATTCCGGAGAGATGCTCACCCTATGGCGGTCATGGTAGGGGTAGTAGGCGCATTGTCAGCGTTTTATCATGAAGCAATGGATATTTCAGATGCAGTTCATCGAGAGCAATCTGCCTTCCGACTGATTGCCAAACTGCCTACCATTGCAGCAATAGCATATAAATACAATATTGGACAACCCTTCATTTATCCACGCAACGATTTAAGCTATGCAGCAAACTTTCTGCACATGATGTTTGCCACCCCAGCCGAAAATTATGCTCCCAGCTCGGTAATAGTCAAAGCATTAGATCGCATTTTAATTCTCCATGCCGATCATGAGCAAAATGCTTCAACCTCTACTGTTCGTCTGGCAGGCTCTAGCGGCGCAAACCCATTTGCCTGTATTTCTGCAGGTATTGCCTGTTTATGGGGCCCTGCGCACGGTGGTGCAAATGAAGCCTGTCTTAATATGCTGGAAGAAATCGGCGATGTCTCTCGTATCAATGAATATATCAAACGAGCAAAAGACAAAAATGATCCTTTCCGCTTGATGGGATTCGGTCATCGGGTATACAAAAATTTTGATCCGCGGGCAAAACTCATGCGTGAAACCTGCCACGAAGTATTGGATGAAATGGGACTCCACAATAACCGTCTTTTCAAACTCGCATTGGAGCTGGAGAGAGTTGCATTGGAAGATGATTACTTTATTAGTAAAAAGCTTTACCCTAATGTCGATTTTTACTCTGGCATCATCCAGCGCGCCTTGGGCATACCGACTTCCATGTTTACTGCAATTTTTGCGATGGCACGGACGGTAGGCTGGGTTGCGCAATGGAATGAAATGATCGCAGACCCCGATCAAAAAATAGGACGTCCGCGTCAACTTTATATTGGGGCTTCACAAAGAAACGTGCCATCGAAAGAAGATGGTAAATAGTAAGATTACTTTAATTTCTGGAAATGAATCCATTGTACAAAATGTAAAAATCATAAAATTGAGCTGACAGTATTAGAATATAGACCGATCGGCAAATAATATGGATCGTGTCGCAAGCACTTCCAATTCTAATGTGTAAGCATCTTTTTAAATTAAATGAGTCCGGTCATGATGAAACAATCTTTTGAGAACTCAATGTTATTTGGCGCCAATGCTCCTTTCATCGAAGATCTCTATGAAAAGTACCTGCAGAATCCGGACTCAATATCGCCTGAATGGCGTAATTATTTTGATTCTCTGCAACAGACACTGACGATAACCGCCCGAGACATCCCTCATACCCCTATCATTGAATCATTCATGCAGCTTGCCCAACCCCAAAAGGGTATTCCTCCGTCAGCTTGGGATGAGTCTAGGGAACGCAAACAAATAGCTGTTTTGCAGCTTATCAACATGTACCGTTTTCTCGGTGTACGCCTGGCTCAACTTGACCCACTGAGCCGTCAACAAGTACCCGAGGTTCCAGAGCTTAACCCGGCTTTTTATGAATTAAATGAAGCCGATATGGATACCGTTTTTAATACCGGCTCATTGGTAGGCCAAGAGCATGCCACATTGCGGGAAATCTTACAAATACTCCAGCAAACATACTGCGGCACGATTGGCGCAGAATATATGTACATCAATGATTTAAAGCAGAAGCGCTGGATACAGAATCGCCTGGAAGGCCCACGCTCCCAACCTAGCCTTACTGCTGATTACAAACGGCATATCCTGGAGCGCTTGACTGCTGCAGAAAGTCTGGAAAAATACCTTCATGCCCGTTATGTCGGGCAAAAGCGCTTTTCCGGTGAGGGAAACGAAAGTTTGATTCCTTTGCTGGATAAATTGCTGCAGCATGCTGGAGAAATAGGTGTGCAAGAAATCGTTATTGGCATGGCACATCGCGGCAGACTAAATGTACTCGTCAACACGCTAGGTAAAATGCCCTCGGACTTATTTCTTGAATTTGAAGGGAAGAAAGTGCAGACGCTGACTGCTGGTGATGTCAAATATCACCAAGGCTTTTCTTCTGCTGTCATGACACCGGGAAACACCGTCCACCTTGCGCTAGCGTTCAATCCGTCACATCTTGAAATCGTTAATCCTGTGGTGGAAGGCTCTGTTCTTGCCCGCCAGCACCGCTTACAGGATAAAAAAGGCGAGTTAGTCATACCAGTTCTGCTGCATGGTGACGCCGCCTTCTCAGGACAGGGCGTGGTGATGGAAACATTGAATTTGTCGCAGACGCGTGGTTATGGCACAGGGGGCACCGTCCATATCATCATTAATAATCAGATCGGCTTTACTACCTCCGATCCGCGTGACAGCCGCTCCACTCTTTATTGTACCGATGTGGCAAAAATGATCGAAGCCCCTATTTTCCATGTCAATGGTGATGACCCTGATGCTGTTGTCATGGTAACAGAGATGGCCCTGGACTTCCGTATGCAATTTCACAAGGATGTAGTCATCGATTTGGTCTGTTTTCGTAAGCTAGGTCACAATGAGCAAGATGAGCCGATGGTCACCCAGCCCTCAATGTACCGCATCATCAATAAACATCCGGGGACACGCAAGCTTTATGCGGATAAGCTGGAAGCAGCAGGGATCATTAAAGCAACCGAAGCCGAGGCTATGATCAAAGCGTATTATGATGCAATGGATGCAGGACATAATCCCAACAAAACCATCCGCTACGACTATAAATCACCACACTCAGCCAATTGGGTGCCTTTTTTGAATTCTGGCAAATGGAACCAACCCGTAAAAACTGGTGTGCCCCTTGAGGAATTAAAGCACTTTGCGGAGCGGCTAACGGACATTCCGGCAACTTTTGAATTGCATCCCAGGGTTGAAAAGATCATTGCCGATCGGCGTGAAATGGGGAAAGGGAATTTGCCACTCGATTGGGGAATGGCTGAAAATCTGGCTTATGCCTCGCTGTTGAAAGAAGGCTATCCAGTCCGCTTTTCCGGACAAGACAGTGGACGTGGCACATTCTTCCATCGCCACGCAGTATTGCATGATCAGAAACGGGCACATGAGCAATGGGAGAATGGCATCTATGTACCCTTGCGTCATATTGCAACCAAACAACCTGGTTTCACCATTATTGATTCGATGCTCTCAGAAGAAGCCGTTTTAGGTTTTGAGTATGGCTATGCAACGGCGCAGCCGAATGGGCTTGTCATTTGGGAAGCGCAGTTTGGTGACTTTGCCAACGGTGCGCAAGTCGTTATTGACCAGTTTATTACTTCGGGTGAAGCTAAATGGGGACGCTTATGCGGGTTAGTCATGATGCTGCCGCATGGTTATGAAGGACAAGGGCCAGAACATTCGTCAGCCCGGTTGGAGCGATTTTTGCAATTATGCGCAGAATATAATATCCAGGTATGTATTCCTTCCACGCCTGCTCAGATCTTTCATTTGCTGCGACGACAAATGATCCGTCCGATTCGCAAGCCACTTATCATCATGACGCCGAAAAGCATGCTAAGACATAAGGAAGCGGTATCTTCATTAGCAGATCTTGCTCATGGTCAATTTCAAGCGGTTATAGCAGAGACAGAACTTCTCGATGTTGACAAAATAAAACGATTGATCGTCTGTAGCGGAAAAATATATTACGAACTACTTGCCTATCGCCGCAAGCAAGGCATTACCAACATGGCCATCATCCGGTTGGAGCAGCTCTACCCCTTTCCACACCAAGATTTTCAGACAGAAATAGACCGATACCGTAATGCCAAGGAAATCATCTGGTGTCAGGAAGAACCAGGCAACCAAGGCGCCTGGCATCACATTCAGCACTATATCCTTAGGCATAAGCGCCCTGAACAGGTACTTGGTTACGCTTTGCGTCCATCATCAGCATCACCTTCTGTGGGCTATCTGGAGTTGGACCGATTCCAACAGAATCAGCTAGTAGAAGCAGCATTCCGGAATAAAATTTAACAAGGAAAAATTATGTTAATTGAAATCAAAGTACCTCAATTGTCCGAATCAGTTGCTGAAGCCACTTTGATTTCCTGGCATAAGCAGCCGGGTGAACGTATCAGTCGCGGCGATAATCTGGTTGATATTGAAACGGATAAAGTTGTTCTTGAACTACCAGCCCCTCAAGATGGAGTCTTGGCTGAAATCATTAAGACTGATGGCGCTATAGTAAGGGGTGGTGAAGTAATCGCTAAGCTAGAAACAGAAATTCATAAGGCTAAAGATCATTTTGCAACCGAGTCTACTCCTGAAACAAAACCCATTCCAGCCGAGGCGGTAGAAAGCGGGAAAACATTCATACTAAAAGAAACTGAACAGGTGCCACTCAAGCAGCTAATGCCGGCCGCTAAAAAGGTTGCGGAAGAAAACAATCTCAACCCGGATGAAATCAATGCTATCAATGGAACAGGACGCGATGGCCGCATTACTAAGGAAGATATACTGGCTTATATCAAAAACAAGACTATCACTTCTCAAACAAGGATTGAAATGCCTGAGCTACGCGGCATGACAACCCCCGATGTCCGGCCTGAACAACGCGTACCCATGACAAGACTACGCATGCGTATTGCTGAAAGGTTGGTACAATCCCAATCGACAGCAGCTATCCTAACAACATTCAATGAAGTCAACATGCAGGCGATCATGGATTTGCGCACGCGCTACAAAGACATATTTGAAAAAGAGCATGGCGTTAAACTCGGGATCACTTCATTCTTTGTCAAAGCGGTGATTGCCGCACTGAAAAAATTTCCCATTATCAATGCTTCGGTAGACGGCAACGACATTGTTTATCATGGCTATTACGACATCGGTATTGCTGTTGCCAGTCCACGTGGACTGGTCGTACCAATTATCCGTGATGCTGACCAATTATCACAGGCAGAAATAGAAAAGCAGATCGCTGATTTCGCTCAGCGCGCCCAAAATGGTAAATTAACCATGGAGGAATTAACCGGCGGCACCTTTTCGATTACTAATGGCGGTATTTTTGGTTCAATGCTTTCCACCCCTATCATCAATCCGCCGCAAAGTGCCATTCTAGGGATTCATGCAACCAAGCAGCGGCCGGTCGTTGAGAATGGCCAAATCGTCATACGCCCTATCAATTATCTGGCACTCTCTTATGATCACCGCATCATTGATGGCCGTGAAGCCGTTCTCTCTCTCGTCGCCATAAAAGAAGCGCTGGAATATCCAGTTAGTCCGTTATTTGAAAAATGAGCAATCAAATCGAGCTACTCAATAGATGATTTCAACATTTTCTGCTTGAAACAAGGTGGAAAGTGATTCAACCAGGGTTTCATCCAGATGAACACGCCAGCTATTACTCAATTCTATTTCGCAGCTTGCATACCGATTCCGGTAAATGATCGTCACCGGGCAGTAGGAATAAATGTGACTTTCTGCGCCTTTACTTCGGGATATCTCATCAAACTGGTAAGGTGCAAGTAGCGCTTTGAGTCTCGTCGCACTGCCTGGATCAGAGGCTATCGATTCGTCAATCAAAAGCTTTAATTTTTTTGCATAGCACGCGCGAGCACTCGCCAGATCATGAAGTTTGTCAGCAACGATACGAAGCTCGCCATTGTTTCCCATGCTGTTGCTGATAATGACTTCAGCTATCACCAGATGGTCTTCTTTTAACCAGCCGGTATTTGCCTGAAACAATTCGTTATAAACTACCATCTCTGCCCGGGCATGGCCATCATCCAGTACGATGATGGCCATCTTCCCGCGTCGTGTCATCTGGGTACGTACGGAATGAATCATCCCGGCAATCAGCTGTGATTCCTTGCGTGAACCAAGTCGATCCAGCCTGGTCTGGATGAACTGACCAAGCTCTTTCACATGACTTGAGAAAGGATGGCCACTGAAATAAAACCCCAATCCCAACTTCTCATTCTGCAGGATTTCTTTCTCTGACCATTGCAGCACATTGATTAGTGCTGGATGTTGCAAGCAATCTTCATTTTCTCCAAATAAACTAGTCTGATGAATTGATAAGCTGCGTTGCTCAGCAAATTCGATCGCGATACCTACTGACGCTAACAAACCCGCACGGTTACGATCAATACCATCGAATGCACCGACCCGAACAAGCGATTCTATCACACGGCGATTCACCACTCGTCGGTCAACGCGGCAGCAAAAATCGAATAAATCAGTAAATGACCCACCTTGCTTACGCGCTTCGATAATAGCCGAGATAGCCCCCTCTCCTGTACCTTTCACCGCTCCCAGACCATAACGAATGGTCTTTTTATCTACCGGGACAAAATGATATTCGGATAAATTAATATCCGGCGGTAGAATTGTCAGCCGATTGGTCTGGCAATCCTCGTAAAATACATTGATCTTATCAGTATCATTCATTTCTGCCGACAAACACGCGGCCATAAACTCTGCTGGATAGTGTGTTTTAAGGTACGCTGTCTGGAAGGCAATTAAAGCATAAGCGGCTGCATGCGATTTGTTGAAACCATAGCCAGCAAATTTTTCCATCAAATCAAACAGGCTAATCGCATTCTGCTCAGTCAAACCATTTCTGATTGCACCAGCCACAAAAATGTCGCGTTGCTGCGCCATTTCTTCTACCTTTTTCTTACCCATCGCCCGCCGCAGTAAATCAGCGCCACCGAGGCTATAGCCGCCAATCACCTGAGCAATTTGCATCACTTGCTCTTGATAAATCATTACACCATAGGTTGGCCCCAAGATTGGCTCAAGACGGGCATCTAAATACTCGACACGTTTACCATGCTTACGCTCTATGAATTCAGGAATCAGATCCATTGGACCTGGCCGGTACAGTGCTACCAGGGCAATCAGATCTTCGAATCGGTCAGGTTTCGCTTTCTGCAGCAGATCCTTCATACCGCGTGATTCAAACTGAAAAATGCCGACTGCGTTACCTTTTCTCATTAACGCATAGGTCGCAGCATCGTCTAACGGGATATGATTAAGTGAAAAAGGTTGATTCAGTGATGGCACCAACTGTCCAGCCTGTAAGCTAGCATCAGCATTCTTTGTTCCTATTTCAGAGTATCGCCGCCTGATATCATTAACTGCCCTGTCCAAAATAGTCAGGGTGCGCAATCCAAGAAAATCAAACTTTACCAAACCGATTTTTTCGACATCATCCTTATCCAGTTGACTGACCACCGAATCGGCTGAATCTGCACAATATACAGGGCAAAAATCGGTAATCTTGCCAGGCGCAATTAAAACGCCGCCTGCATGCATGCCGACATTGCGCGTTAGTCCTTCCAAGTGCTCAGCCAATTCCAGCAAATTACGTACATCTTCTTCCTCTTGTGCACGTTGCTCCAGTTGCGGCTCAATGGTGCGCGCCTTTTTCAGCGTCATCCCAATCTCGAATGGCACCAGTTTGGCCAATTGATCGACAAAGTTATACGGCAAGTCCAGCACACGACCGACATCCCGCACGACAGCTTTTGCTGCCATTGTGCCAAAGGTTACAATTTGTGAGACACTCTCGGCACCATAGCGCTGCTTCACGTATTCAATAACGCGCTCACGTCTATCCTGACAAAAATCGATATCGAAATCCGGCATGGATACCCGCTCAGGATTCAAGAAACGCTCAAACAGTAAATCGTAGCGCATCGGATCAAGATCAGTAATTCCCAGTGAGTATGCGACCAGAGAACCCGCACCCGACCCTCGCCCCGGCCCTACCGGCACATCATTTTGCTTGGCCCAATTGATAAAATCGGCAACGATTAAGAAATAACCTGCAAATCCCATCTGATTGATGGTATTCACCTCGAAATCCAATCTGGCCTGATACTTTGGCAGCTGCGAAGCATAAACCTCAGCATCCGGGAACAGCACACGCATGCGCTTCTCCAGTCCAATCTCTGCCTGCTCACATAAGTATTGTTCAATACTAACCGCACCTGGCGTGGGGAATAACGGCAAGCAATTAACGCCTAGCTCGAACACGACGGTGCAACGTTTGGCAATTTCCACACTGTTGGCAAGTGCGGCCGGGATATCCGCAAAAAGCGCTCGCATTTCTGCCTGCGTTTTAAAATATTGCTGCTCGGTAAAATGACGAGGGCGCCGACGATCACCCAGCACATACCCTTCGGCAATACATACCCTAGCCTCATGTGCTTTATAGTCCTCAAGTTCCAAAAATTGCACAGGGTGAGTTGCCACGACTGGTAATTGTAGTTTGGAAGCTAGCTGTAGAGAATTGCACACACAGTTTTCCTCATTTGCATATCCGCTGCGCTGCAATTCGATATAAAATCGTCCCGGGAATAAATCAGCCCATTCTTGAGCCAGCGCTTCCGCAGCACTCCAGTTATTTTGCAGCAGATGCCATCCTATTTCACCAAGATGGGCGCCTGACAACAGAATCAAACCATCCGTACCTCCTTCAAGAGGATGAAACCAGGATTTCTTGAATTCAGCCCGGCCACGGTATAAATTCTCCCGGTATGCTCGCGACAACAAACGGCACAATAATAAATAACCAGCATAGGATTGACATAACAATAAGACACGAAATGGCTTATCACGGTTTGTTTCATTGCTGATCCAGATATCGCACCCAACAATGGGTTTGATACCTTTTTTACAAGCGCTTTGATAGAATTTGATCAAACCAAACAGATTAGCGAGATCTGTCAATGCCAATGCTGGCATGCCATCTATCACCGCTTTCTCCAAGGCTTCATCAAGACGAATAATGCTATCGGCGACGGAATACTCGCTATGCAGTCGCAGATGGATAAAGGCAAGGTCAGTCAGCATGGTGCTACAATCAGAAACGAGCTATTCGATCATTCCCTTCGATTACACTTGGGAATTTTCAACTATTAATCGGCGTTGCTGGCATATGCGCACAACGACACATCAATCAAACATTATTTTTCATTTTACACTATGCTAAACACTCCTGAACTTTTACTCCCCGCCGGCTCACTAGAAAAAATGCGTATTGCTTATGCTTATGGTGCCGACGCAATTTACGCTGGTCAACCACGATATTCTCTACGTGCCCGCAACAATGAGTTTTCTCTGGAGCAATTACGCACAGGTATTAGAGAAGCACATGCACTAAACAAGAAATTCTTCGTCACAAGCAACCTGATGCCTCATAACGCTAAGGTAAAAACCTATATGGCTGATATGGCGCCAGTGATTGAGCTCAAACCTGATGCGTTGATTATGGCGGATGCGGGACTCATCATGCTGGTTAGAGAAAAATGGCCAGATATTCCTATTCATCTTTCTGTTCAAGCCAATACTGTCAATTACGCAGCGGTGAAATTCTGGCAGAAAATTGGATTAACACGTGTCATTTTATCACGTGAGCTCTCACTAGACGAAATTGCGGAGATTCGTCAACTTTGCCCAGATATGGAACTTGAAGTATTTGTTCACGGTGCCTTATGCATCGCCTACTCAGGACGGTGCCTGTTATCGGGTTATTTTAATCACCGTGATCCCAATCAGGGTACCTGCACCAATTCCTGCCGATGGGACTATAAAGTCAGATCAGCCGAGGAAAATGCAAGCGGTGACATCCAACCTTTACAGAAAATTGACTTCGACTTTAACCAAGCATTATTGCAACAATCTACTACAAATGATGCGATCAAACGGCACCCTGCAGCAGATCATGTTTATCTGATTGAGGAAGGAGAACGCCCAGGTCAGCTGATGCCCATCATGGAAGATGAACATGGTACGTATATCATGAATTCCAAAGATCTGCGCGCGATAGAACATATCGAGCGGCTCGTCAAAATAGGTATAGATTCTCTCAAGATCGAAGGACGAACTAAATCAGCCTATTATGTAGCGCGCACTGCCCAAGTCTACCGCAGAGCGATTGATGATGCGGTGGCAAATCGCCCTTTCGATCCTACACTGCTTGGTCAATTGGAAGGACTAGCCAATCGTGGCTATACGGATGGTTTTTATCAGCGTCATCACAGCAACGAAACCCAAAATTATCTGCGCGGCCATTCGGAATCAAATCGCAGTCAGTATGTGGGAGATATAACGGCTATCGATGAAATCAGTGGCATGGCTGAAGTTCTGGTAAAGAATCGCTTTGAAATTGGTGACCGTTTGGAAATTATCCACCCCTCTGGTAATCAAGTGATTGAACTTGAACACATGCAGAACCTTGATGGTATGACAATTCATGTCGCACCGGGTAGTGGTCACCGCGTTAGAATTCCTCTAAAAGGAAATATCGAGAAAGCCTTTGTAGCTAGATTTTTATCTTGATACAAAAAAATCTTCTAGAGAAAACAATTACAAATGCTCACACCGACTTAAAAAAACTGAAGATACGTTGAGGAAGCCAGCTAAGCTGACCTGGGAAAGTTCCCTGCATGAATCCGACATGTCCACCTTGCTCAGGGAACTCAAGCCTTACCATGGAGGAGACCTTTTCCCGTACCGGCAATACATGAGCCGGCATGAATGGATCATTGCGCGCATTGATAACCAGCGTGGGAGTCTGGATATGCTGAAGCCAAGGCTTACTGCTGCATTTACTCCAATACTCATCCGTATTACGAAAGCCATGTAATGGCGCTGTGACGTGGTTATCGAATTCATATAGTGTGACAGAAGCAGCAACCGCCTGCACATTGAGTAAACCTGGAAAGTGTTTATGTTTTTCTAATGCTTTACGCTTTAAAGAACTCAGAAAATGACGGGTATAGAACTGGTTAAAACCTGAAGAATCAAGCGTCTTCCCAGCAGCAGCCAAGTCAAGTGGAGCAGAAACAGCAGCAGCAGCTGTAATCAATTTGCTTGCTTGCTCACCTTGTTCGCCCAGCCATTTTAATAAAGCATTCCCTCCGAGTGAAATACCGATCACATAAAACGGCATGCCTGATTTCTGCAATTCATATTGATGCGCTACTCGGTGCAGCATCCAATCTATTTCCATTGAATCACCCGCATGATAAGCACGCGGCAAACGATTAGGTTGCCCAGAGCAGCCACGGAAATGAATAACTGCCCCACGCCAATTCTGTTCTCGCAACTGATTCATGATACTGAGTGCATAATGACTGCGTGAACTACCTTCAAGCCCATGGAACATGACTACTAATGGTTTATCCAACGGACCTTCAAGCCAATCGACATCGACAAAATCACCATCATCAAGCTCCCAGCGCTCACGTTGAAAGGTCACTTGGGGCGAGGGATTTAGAAAATAAGGATAAATGGTCTGTGCATTCCCACCTGGCAACCATTTGGGAGCAATATAATTAAATTTAGAGTTCATTCAGTTTCGGATATTCGTAAATCAATATCATGTCCATTCAGCAGTAGGTTTTCAAACATACAAACATAATCAACAGGTAAAAGGTGGATAATTAAGCTATGAAAGAATATAAATAATCCAGAATTATATATTTCTGATCATACTGACCAAAATAATTTATAACCTTCAATATGACGAAACAATCCATTATTTTAAACTTATGTTTGAACCCATGCGGTATTTCAGTTAGAATTCTTCAATTCTAGGCGCGTAGCTCAGCTGGTTAGAGCATCACCTTGACATGGTGGGGGTCGTTGGTTCGAGTCCAATCGTGCCTACCAGAATCCAAATAAAACGGCAAATTGCAGAATCTGTTATTTGCCGTTTTATTTTTCCGTGAATTCAAATCCAGCAGAATATTCTATTTTTTAACATTTTCCCAATAAAAAAACCACAAAAGCTGCTTGCTAAATCCTTGTGGTGTTTCTATAACGCGCTCCTTTCAACCTCTTTCTTGATACTACCGCCAGAATTAAAATAATAAATTATATCGAACGTCACGCGAATTTCTGCAGACTGTGCCATGTTGCAATCTTCACTATCACCACATACAGTATTATGTTTCCTTATCCTCGTTCCCCTCTACATATTTTGCCAACAACAATCCTTGCAGAACAACAAAAGCCAGCATCAGACCCATAAACCCGAATAGCTTGAAATTGACCCAGGTTTCAGTAGAGTAATTGTAAGCCACGTGGAGATTGGCAGCACCCATTGATGCAAAAAAAGCTGCCCAGCTGGTATTGAGGCGATTCCATATCTGTTCGGGTAATTTGATCTGCTCTCTCATCATGGTACGAATCAAATTCTTCTTAAAAATCACATGCGCTAGAAACAACGCGATGGCAAACAGCCAGTAAAGTACTGACGGTTTCCATTTGATGAAAGTCTCATCTTGCAGGATCAGGGTTGCACTGCCGAAGATGGCAATAATCACGAGGCTCATCCACAGCATGGTATCGACTTTATGGTAACGGAGCCATACCCATCCGATTTGTGCAAAAGTGGCAGCAATGGCTACCGCAGTTGCAGCGTAAATGCCATGAACCTTAAAAGTAATAAAAAACAGGATTACCGGAAAGAGATCAAAAAGAAACTTCATAAAATAATGCTAGTAACGTCTTTGATAAAATAATTATCGTGATATTTATAGTGCCTTTAAGAACTCAACCTCTAGTCAACAATTTCTATTTCTGAAACAAATGACATAGAGCTCAATCCAAAAAGATTTCTCACTGAGAATCGTTCACTATAGTGTATTTTTACCATTGCCGCTATTCTCAGACTTCTGATAGCAAAATCAAATAATTCTGGATCATCCATAACAAAATGACGAAATTTACTTCCACCACTGCCAATTTGTATTGTCATGAAATAACTTCTAAGTAAATTTTTATTTTCGATTACATTAACTATTCTACCAAACTCAATACCACGGGAAATTTCGGGATCAGTCGTATTGATATCGCCAATTAAATGCGTTTGTTCCAATGCCTGGTTTTCAATTACTGGGTAAACTGCCACTAATTCGTTAGCTGCAGAACAAGAAAGTAGCGCATTTTTTTTGGGTGCTTTGAATTCAAGCACTACATTACTGCCGATAAGATTTTCAATCTCTTCATAACGGTCTTTTTCAAAACAAAACTGCCATGGGTTAGAAACTAAATCAGGAGGCTGATTGCCAAAACTGATAAAAGTGACGCTGTCATGGCCAAGTAATACTTCACCAGTAAAGGCGCTGCTAAAAGTTCTTTCAAGACTTACTTTACTCAATCGCCCAGAAACATAACCTTTCGTATCAATAATTAGCAAGCTTGCGAAAACCGATTCAGAGATCAGAATCAGAACCCATAACAAAAGAAAAGGACTGATCGTGAGAAAATTACATTTTTTCATCAAAACTTTTCGCAAAACGGATGCAATTAATTTTTATCGAGATTTATGTTAATTACCGCAAACAATTACTTTTATCTTGTCATAGTAGATTGTTTCAGCTTAACTAGCCAGTTAATTACTTATTCAACCATATGTGTGAAATTCATCAGGAGAAGCAGCCTTATGATTAAATACCGTCCACAAGAAAACTATCAAGGATACTCACATTTTCCTCGCAATCAGCCCTTCCTCACCCGCTGTCGGTAGGTCTCGAATAAGCAGATTCCTGCACTCACCGATACATTCAAGCTTTCAACACTGCCGACCATCGGAATGCGCACCAACTGATCACAAGTTTCTCTTGTCAAGCGGCGCATACCTTCATGCTCTGCACCCAATACCCAAGCAACAGGACCATCAAGTGTTATAGTTTCAAGACTATGGGTAGCATCAGCTGCAGTACCAATAATCCAGATACTTTGCTGCTTAAGTTCACGCAAGGTTCTAGCTAAGTTAGTGACAGTGACAAAAGGAACAGTGTCGGCAGCGCCGCTAGCAACCTTATGCACTGTGGCTGTCAGCCCTACCGAGCGATCCTTGGGCGCGATGACAGCATGAACACCCAATGCATCAGCAACACGCAGGCATGCTCCCAAATTGTGAGGATCCTTGATACCATCCAGTATCAGGAGTAAAGCAGGTTCATGCAGCGTCTCCAGAACATCTTCAATAGTTATATGACGTTGAATTAAAGTAATATTCGCCACTACACCTTGGTGATGAACTGTACCTGCCATTCTGGCAAGCCGCGCATTATCGCAAGGTATCAAACGAATATTTTTGATTTCAGCAAATTTGAATAGATCACGCGCGCGTTGATCATGCCGAGCCGAGTCTAAATAAATTTCTTGAATACTGCCCGGGTTTTGTCGCAAACAGCTCATAATCGCATGAAACCCAAAAATATACCGCATTTGAGACATGTCGTTAGATAACTAAGATTATTGTAAAAATTATATACAAGTCAAGTTAATGAATTAAAAGGATCTTATGCTTCTATTTAGAAGTCTGTGAAATCTACAGTCGTCATGCCCCTGATTATCAGGAACATATATCTACGATTTTTCCCAAACTCTTAAGCAAGAACAAAGTCTATTTTGCGAGTCTGCAGGTCAACTCGTACAAGTTTGACTTGTAGACGATCGCCCAAACGGTATTTTTTCCCACTCCGCTCACCATACAACATATGTTTAGTGCTATCAAAATGGAAATAATCGGTAGGTAGCTCTGAAATATGGACTAACCCTTCCACATAAATTTGATCCAATGCCACAAACAATCCAAACGCGGTAACCCCACTGATAACACCATCAAAGCATTCGCCTATTTTATCCTGTATATAGAAACACTTAAGCCATGACTCAACATCACGTGTTGCCTCATCGGCACGTCGCTCCGTCATTGAACAATGCTTGCCTAGCTCGTGCCAATCTTTGCCAGACGGAGAATAGATATTTCCATTTAGCACTGCTTTGATAGCGCGATGCACCAATAAATCAGGATAACGCCGAATTGGTGAAGTAAAATGAGTATACGCTTCATAAGCCAATCCAAAGTGGCCGATATTCTCAGGACTGTATATCGCCTGCCGTAACGATCTTAGCATGACAGTTTGTAATAATTGCGCATCAGATCTGTCATTAATTTTAGTTAAAGTCTTAGCATAATCTTTCGCATGTGGCTGGCTGCCTCCGCTCAGTTGCAAACCAAATTCCTTAAGAAAATCGCGCAGTGACTCTAGTTTTTCCGATGTCGGACCTTCATGAATACGATATAACACTGGTTGCCTATGTTTCTGTAAAAAATCTGAAGCACACACATTAGCTGCTAGCATGCATTCTTCTATCAGACAGTGCGCAATGTTGCGTTGTAGTGGGAGTATCTGCTCAATCTTGCCTTGATTATTAAAGATCATTTGCGTTTCAATTGTGTCAAAATCAATGGCACCACGTTTTTTGCGAGCTTTGTGTAAACCTTTGTATACCTTATAGAGTAGCTGGATGTGCGGAAGTAACTCAGCATATTGCTTCGTATTGATTTCTTTGGGATTTTCCACCATCGATGCAACTTCACTATATGTCAGTCGAGCATGAGAATGCATGACTGCCGGATAAAATTGATAGTCTAGAAATTCGCCATTGATAGCTAATTGTATTTCACACACCATGCATAGACGATCGGCTAACGGATTAAGTGAGCACAATCCATTAGAAAGTACTTCTGGTAACATCGGTATGACTCGTCGCGGAAAGTACACTGAATTGCCTCGCTCAAAAGCTTCTTTATCGAGTGCATCGTTGTCATAAACATAGTGGCTGACATCAGCGATAGCTACATATAATCGATAGTCTTTTCCGTCACGTTCACAGTAAACTGCATCATCAAAATCGCGTGCTGTTTCGCCATCAATTGTAACTAGGGGTAAATGACGAATATCTTTTCGCTTGGCGAGTTCTTTCTTCAGCACTTTTTTGGGAAACTTGGCAGAGATTTTCTTTACTTCTGATGAAAACTCATAAGGCAAATCGTGTTTACGCAACGCGATCTCGATTTCCATGCCGGGTGAGGTGTACTCGCCTAGAATTTCAATAATATGACCAATAGGTTGAGTATGACCGTCAGGTTGCTGAATAATTTTGGCCATTACAACCTGTCCGGTCTTGGCTTTCATCGTTGCTTCCCGAGGAATCAGAATCTCTTGGCTAATACGCTTATTTTCAGCAATTACGAAGAAAATACCATGTTCGGCATAAAATCTTCCAATTAACTGGGTATTGGCACGTTCCAGTACTTCAACAATTTTACATTCACGACGACCGCGGCGATCCATCCCAATTTCACGGGCGATAACACGATCGCCATCAAGCACCATATGCATTTCTTTGGGACCGAGATATAAATCAGGACTACCATCATCAGCAATTAAGAAACCATAACCATCACTATGACCCTGCACCTTTCCTCTAATCAGTTCGAGTTTCTCGATAACACAAATGTCCCCTTTGCGATTACGCATGATCTGACCTGCACGGATCATTGCAGATAATCTGCGATTGAAAAACTCAGTTTCTTTAGCAGTTATCGACAATAATTTTCGTAAGATTTTTTCACTTACAGGTATGCCTTGCTCTTCAAGAATTTTTAGTATGAATTCTCGGCTTGGCAAAGCAGTACCATATCGCTCACTTTCACGTGCAATAAATGGATCAAGTTTACGCAGCTGATACTTTTTACTTTTTTTATTGGTTGACAAAACAATGATTTCCTATAGAATCACGGGTTCTTCGAGTATCAAAACTGAAAATCAGGATATAGATTTTGCCCAGATGGCGGAATTGGTAGACGCGCATGGTTCAGGTCCATGTGCCTTCGGGTGTGGAGGTTCGAGTCCTCTTCTGGGCACCAAATTGCCATCATAACATGATGTATGATATAGCAATAATTTTTCAGAAGATTTCTATATCAACGCGTACTAGACCATAAATTTCCCAAGTACATTTTGCTTAATATTTAAGCAGTTAATTAGTCGATCCTGAAAAACTGCCTCAATGACCATCTTGGATCAGCAGTTTCAAAAGGCAGTGTACTAATAAAGCCAAAATCGAGCAGTTTGGTTCTCTTCCATCAAATAATTTGTGTGGTTTGC